>DATETD010000290.1:0-13769 GCA_035283885.1 Rhodocyclaceae bacterium | reverse complement strand
CGTTGCGTCATGCCCTTTGAGAATGAGCGTATGGGAGAGTTGGCGACATGCGCCAGTTCGAGCCGCTCAAGCCAGTCGAGGCAGTGCTTGTGTGTATCTTTTTTGCGTACATGGTGCAAGCGCATTCCCATGCATAAAATTTCCAGCGGAGTCAGGTAGTCGTATAAGCATGGGTTTTCCGGAACATATCCTACGCCTCTCCGAGCCTCCGGCAGTTGAGAGTCGATGCCGAACAGGCGCACGCTACCGTGCGTTGGGCGCGCTAAGCCTGCTAGGATGCGGATGGTGCTGCTTTTTCCTGCGCCATTCGGACCGATAAAACCGAAGGCTTCGCCTTGTTTTACCTGCAACGATACGCCGGAGACGGCGATAACTTGCTTCCGCATGATCCCTTTGGCGTATTTTTTTTCCAAGTCGTCGATGTCGATTGCTTCAGTCATGGCTGATTTTTGCGTAGGGCGTTCTTGAATATGGGCATGCCGTCGGGTCCGATGGCAAAGCCGACCTTGAGTGGATCCTGGGGGAGCGCGGCAACGATGCCTGCCGCAACTAATTCGTCGATCGATTCCAGTTTGCGTCCCGAGATGTGTTGGTAACGAAGCGCGTGTTTTCTGAGTTCTTCGAGCATGCGCAAGCGCGCAGCGCGCACCGCCAAGTATCGACGAAAGTTTCCTGGCGGGGCCGACTTGGCCATAGCCTCGACGCGATACGCCGCTTCGTCTAGCCTATAACCTCGCTCAATCCATTGGGCGGCAATATTTTGCAAAGCCCATTGATCTTGAACGGCGGATGCGCGCGGTGTTGCCGCGAGCAAAGCCTCGGCGCCGCGCACCGGATCGTTATAGAAATGATAGAGATTGAAACCGTAATGAAACAATGGTAAGTAATCGAAAGTTCTGGCGTTGCCGGCGCGTCGCAAGATGGTTTGCGTGGCGGGAACCTGCCCACCCCAAGAGAGAATGGAGGCGGCTATATAATAATTATCTTCATGAAATGGGTTAAACCAGGAGATGTCTTGCTGTAGTCCGGCTTGGATTGCATAGTCCTCAGGTTTCATTCGCGACGTGTCGGCTATCAGCACATTGAATCCATTGAGATTGGCCGCCAAGTAGCGATCGCCCAACGCCAGCAGCAACTGCGCCGGAATGGGCAGACGCACCGAAAACTCGGGGTTGGCTGAGATGGGGGTACGGGGCGCGAGCTGCCGGTTCGTCCAAACGTAAATCGATAGCACGCATACTACGCATAAGCCTGCGATTGTCGTACGGACGAAGTTCATTTCGTTGAGTCTGCGCCGTCAGGAGAACTCACGGCGGGAGAAAGAGTAAGCCCCGACCATGAGCAGGAGTGCAATATAGGCTAAGGCTAGCAGGGCGGGAAGCATGATGTCCGTTGCAGGGATGGGGGTGTCGTACATCGGCCATAGCCGCCAGTCGAGGCGCGACAAATCGAGGATTAGCCATCGCACCATATCGATCAATGGGTCGAAGCGCGCGGTCAATTGACTGTCCCCGTCCGCACCGCGCGCCAAGTAAGCGATGGTCGCGCCTAAAGCCTTGCCGCCTATGGCGAATGCAACGCCTATGGCGAGAGGCATGATTGTCACGGTAGATACTGCCGATACCGCAAGCGCGACCGAAGCGACCACGGCGGCATCCAACCAGAGTCCGATCAGCGTCAAAACATAGGGCGCACCCAAATTCACAGGGAATTCCTGCGAATAGTGCGCAGAAGCCAAAGCGACCGCCGTTAGCAGACTCAAGCCCAGCACCAAGGTCGCCAAGCACCCCAACGCCAATACCGAAAAATATCGCCCCAGCACAAAACCGCTGCGCGCGAGCGGGTAGGCGAATGAATGCAAGATCGTCTTGCGCTCGATTTCCTTCGCGAGTAACTCCTGAATCCAGAATAGGTTCAACAGAATTAGGGTAAATCGTATTCCGGAGAAACCGATATCCAGCGCCACGGTTCGTGGGTGGCGCGGCGAGAAATTCGCCGACAGATAGGCGACGCCTATCAGCAGGAGGCCAAAAACGAATACAGCTTGGAAGCTGCGACCGCGCATTCCGGATCGCAATCCGGATTGAATAAAGGCTAACATATCGACGCAGTGAAGATAGCTGGGACGCTCTTGGCGCCCCTTATGTTCGGTGCTACGGGCGGACTTGAGTTAACCTGTGACGCCATATGTAATGGCACTACCGGCATCCGAATCGGTGCATGCGGTTGGAGTTTGGCAGCTAACTGCGGCCCCGCTTGATGTGGCCGGCATGACGCCGCCGCCGGAGGTCGAGCCGGCAAACATCGATTTGCCCTTCGACGAGACGGCGCCGACGCGATAGAAGGTGGTGCTGTCACTACCTTGCACGTAAGTGTTCGACGAGCATTTGGCGGTGAATTGAACTCTGACGAACTGATCCGTCGATACCGTCGCCGCAGCGCCCGCGCCAGCGGTGCCGCTGCAGAATACTTGGGCTGTCGTGGCGGCGTTGACTGTGTTCAACGAAGCTACTGCTGCAGTCGCCAAAACGGAAGAGAGTATGATCTTTTTCATTGCGAGTCTCCTTGAAATTACATGTTCGAATTGTTGAACGCTTGGGTCAGCAAGTTCCGTGCGTCGGTTTGAGCCGCTTTGTCTTCGCCCTTTCTGGTGTACTCGGTGAACTGAGGGATGGCGATGGCGGCCAAAATGCCGATGATAGCCACGACGATCATCAGTTCGATCAGGGTGAAGCCTCTATTTAGGTTCTTTTTCATAATGAATCCAAAGTTGATGGGACATGCATACATGAGGCGAGGTATCACTGTCGCCTCATCCGTGTAAATGCAATACCTAGCCGGTGACTCCGTATGTAATGGCGCTACCTGCATCCGAAGCGGTGCATGCGGTTGGAGTTTGGCAGTTAACTGCGACCCCGGATGCGGTTGCCGGCATGACGCCGCCGCCGGAGGTCGAACCGGCAAACATCGATTTACCCTTCGACGAGACGGCGCCGACGCGATAGAAGGTGGTGCTGTCGCTACCTTGCACGTAGGTGTTGGACGAGCATTTGGCGGTAAATTGAACCCTGACGAACTGATCCGTCGATACCGTCGCCGCAGCGCCCGCGCCGGCCGTGCCGCTGCAGAATACCTGAGCTGTCGTGGCGGCGTTGGCAGTGTTCAACGAAGCTACCGCTGCAGTCGCCAACACGGAAGAGAGGATGATCTTTTTCATTGCGAGTCTCCTTAAATTACATGTTCGAATTGTTGAACGCTTGGGTCAGTAAGTTCCGTGCGTCGGTTTGAGCTGCTTTGTCTTCGCCCTTTCTGGTGTACTCGGTGAACTGGGGGATGGCGATGGCGGCCAAAATGCCGATGATAGCCACGACGATCATCAGTTCGATCAGGGTGAAGCCCTTCTGTAGATTGGATTTCATAGATGTTCTCCTTGGAAAAATTGGAATCGTTTGCAAACTCCATGTGACCATGGAGGCTCGCATGGGAAATGCAGCTCTTGCTTGCTTCGTTAGACAGATACGTTTTTGATGCGAAACGTAGGGCAACCGGATTGCCATCGCGTGAAACTGGAACGGCTTGTCGATCCGACAACCGCAGGGATCGTAAAACGATATCTGCTCGCGAAATTGCTTTAAGCATGTGCCACGGCAGTAAATCAAGCAATGCTTGTGCCAGAGCCTTCAAGCCTCGTTTGCGTGTTTTTAGTGTCGTAATGTGACGAAAATTGTCAGTTGGCTGCCGCGAATGTTGCATCTGCGGCAGCCTTGGCTATCGTCATCGCAAAGCGATCAGTCGCGCTAAACCATTACGGGTCCAGCAAGAGGCGTTACGATGCTGAAGTTCGGGGTGCAGGAGTTTTGCAGCCTCGTGCAAGGGCATGCCTGCATGCAGGGCGCTGAGCACCAAACGACGATTTATTTCTGGACTCACGAAATGGGTTTCGTTAAGTTGTTTGAGCATGGTCAGACCGTCTTGAGAGAATATCGACGATCGATGCTTCGCCAGAATGTGCTGTTCGAGTGCTGCAGCGATAAACCAGTCGACTTCGCGATCTTCCGGCGAAATACTCTCGTAGCGCGCACAAGGAGGAAAGAAGGGGTAGTCGAGCTCTTCGGGCGATTTAACGATGAGCTGCTCAAGCGTGGTGCGCGCGGTCATGCGGTAGCCCAAGGTCAGCGCCACACGCGCCAGTGTCGCCAACCCAGCGGGAGTCGGCGTCGTTGCACAGTAATCCTTCATTTCGCGATATGCGGCGGATAGCGCGGCATATCGGCGTGCTGCGGGCAACTTTCCGTAAAGGCATGCGGCGTAGGCCGTCAGTGCTGCGGCGTAGGGACATGCCATGATGTCGGCACGCGAAAATTCAAAGGCGCGCGCATATTCCCGACCCAGCCAAGCGTCGACAGCTTGTTCCCGCTCCTTGTCGGAGAGCACGTGTGTCGCGTCGATATCTAGCACCAGCAGATCCTGCGCCGCCAATTGGGCGGCGCAGTCCGACTTGACGGCGAACAAATTCAGTTCGTAAGGGTCGAGTACTTCATCGCTGGCGATGGGGATTAGGCAACTGGCGTCGCCCAGCAATCGATAGGCCCGATAACCCAAAGCCTCGAACATCCAGCGCAATCCAAGATTTTGTTTTGTGTTATGGTTGATTTCATAGAGTACTAATGGCGAGTTTTCTGCGAAGAATTCGCGCCCTCCGGCGAGGATGCGCTCCTCCTGCCCTTCGGCGTCGATTTTGACGAAGTCGATCCTGGGCCAGGATTGCTCTCGCCGCAACAGATCGATCGATGTAACGCGCACTTTTATCGCATCGTTGGATGCGACGCCTTCGCCCAAGGCAATAAGTTCATCGGCGACCGATGCTTGCAGCCAGCCGATTTTTTCGCAGTCGGCCAGTGCGTACTGAGCGATTGTAATGTTGTCGAGTCGATTGGCTTTTCGTCCGGCGTCGAGGCGCTCGTGAGAGTCGAAGCTCGGCTCGAAAGCAAACAGCCGCCCTTCCGGACCGATGCGGCGCGCCAAGGGGAGGCTGTACGCTCCGATATGGGCGCCGATATCCACTGCGTTCATACCGGGTTGCAACCAGCGTAGCAGGAAATCCAGTTCTTGCTCGAACCAACGCTCCTGTTCGAGCAGCACGTAGGTGCTGATCGATCGTAGAGATGGCGGAGCGCTGATCAATAGATCATCTGCAATCTCGATCATGAATGCCGACTTACGCGGCGAACGGACGGCAGAAGGCGATGTCGCAACGGGTTGCGACGTATGTACCGGCGGATGCGTTGCGGCAAGACCGTCTTCTTGTAATCGGCGCAAGTAGTCCGGGGCGAGTCGCGAACCCGTTTTCGCATCCAGCGTCCGTAATGCGACATAAGCAAGATCATAGGATTTTACGATATCGTGCAGCAGCGCCGCCATACGTTGCAGCTTGATTGGCGACAGTTTGTCCAGGTGCATCCAATCTTTAACGTAATAGGCGTCCGCCCATACCCATTGACGGAACGGTTGTATTGGCCATGGTTTGCGTGGATTGATCAGTGGCTTGAATGCGCGTGATCCGAATCCAGCAAAAGTGTGAAACTGGAAGCCATTGCGGCGCAGAAAGGTATCGACATCTGCGGACATCGGTTGCCCCTTGTACAACTCGACAAAGCAAACCTCGGTCTGAATCAATACCGCGCTGGCGAGGGATATGGATGCGTTCTGGAATATGCTGAGTTCGCTGCCTTGCACGTCGATTTTGATAAAGTCGACATCGTCGATGTCGTGAATATCGTCGAGACGTATTGTCGAGATCGGATGTTGCGCCACCAGTTCGGTGCACTCGGCCAGTTGTTGAAACTTTTCGAGCAATTCGGAGTTTGGCTCGAACAGCGAGCCTGTCATGACATGATTGGTTTGATAATACGTCGCTGGATTGCCATTACCGATGAAGTAGGGGAAGAAACGATGCGGCTCGCCGTAGGCGGCGCTTAGTTTCGCGCATTCCGCCTGGTCGGGCTCAAAGCCTATCAGGCGGGCGCGTCGGTTTTCGAGTAAATGCTGATAGCAAGGCGACTCGACAGGACTGAGCGATGCGCCGATATCCAGAACATTTATTACGCATTCGTCGTTAATGTGCTCGAAAAAACTCCACATCGATTGTATCCTTTATTCTTTTGTGTGATCGTCAAGCCAGCTCGACCGAGAAAGGGGAAAGCAAGCAGCGCAAGTCGGAAGCGATTATTTGATTGCAATCACATTTAAGCTGATGGGGAAACCGTATGCAACTATATTGCTACAATCGTCGAACAGGCCAAAATTCTCAACTTGCTCCATACTGGCGAATCCTGCCCGCTCCAAGTAATCGGCGAGAAAAGTTACATTTAGGCCGATCTTGTGATAGTCGAAGGCATCGAGTTGTCCGCCGAAAATCATCCTCATGATATGGAATTTTTCATTAGAGCCAAGCCTAGGGGACAGGAATAGGTGGCAAAGTACGTCGAGATCGGGGACCGAGATGTAGAGCTTGCCGTCGGGCTGCAAAATCCGATGTATTCCTCTCAGGGTATTAAGGATGTCATTCTGCGACACATGCTCCAAGACATGAGAGCAGTAGATTTGAGCGCAAGAATTGTCTGGAAATCTTCGTAAGTCCATGATGTCGCCGACAAAGTCGACTCCAGGCCCAGGTTGAGCGTTCAATATCCGCCAACCGTCCTTGACTTGCTTTCCGCCAATGTGAAGATTGATACTATCACTAGTAATTAGGTTCATAGGAAATATACAAGACTGAGTGTTGGAATGGGTGAAGCGCTTAGCCTGGATTGCGATTCGTTATTTTTCGCTCTAGCAAATGAATTGCCGGTATCATTTTTCATTAGGTCTAATTTTCCTAAGGCATATTATCCGCAAGGGGCCTCCGTATAAAGCCCCACCCCATAGAAGGAATGGTAGACGACAGGACGGGCAGGGCCGCCATACTCGCACGATCTACCCTTATTCGCTAGAATCGCAGCTTTATATCACGCACGGCTGAGATTGGTCGATAATTGTTGCTTCCGTCGATACGGTACGATCAAATAGTGCGCTGGCAGGTCAAGAGCCTACCGATGTGCGCCTAGGCGGCGGAGCGACAATGATCAACCACACAAAGTATAGCGATCCCAAGCCTTCTTCAACTTTGCAACTGACGACTATGAGCAGAATTCCACAGCTTTTTGCAGCACGCGCGGCACAAGGGCGCAAGGCTTTGATCCCGTTTATTACGGCGGGCGATCCGCATCCCGACCTGACCTTGCCGCTGATGCGGGCGCTGGTCGCCGGCGGCGCCGATATTATCGAACTGGGCGTGCCGTTTTCCGACCCGATGGCCGACGGCCCGACCATACAGCGCGCTTCGGAGCGCGCCTTGGTGCATGGCATGAGCTTGTCGCGCGTACTGGCGCTGGTCGAGCAATTTCGTCGGGAAGACACGACGACGCCCGTGGTGCTGATGGGTTACGCCAATCCTATCGAAGCCTTCGGCGTCGACGCCTTTGCCGTTGCGGCGCAGGCGGCCGGCGTCGATGGCGTGTTGGTGGTCGATTATCCGCCCGAAGAAAGCGTCGCGCTGGCGGCGGCGCTAAAGCAGCGCGAGATCGATCCGATTTTCTTGCTGGCGCCGACGTCCAGCGTGCGCCGTTACGGCGAAGTCGCCGAGATAGGCAGCGGCTATATTTATTACGTTTCGCTGAAAGGCGTGACCGGCTCGGGTCATCCCGATCTCGACGAAATCGCACAGCGGATTCCGCTGATCCGGCGTATGGTCGGCATGCCGGTCGGCGTCGGCTTCGGCGTGCGCGATGCCGCGACTGCGGCGCAAATCGCCGGTGTCGCCGATGCGGTGGTGATCGGCAGTCGGGTGATCGAAGAAATCGAAAACGGCGATGCCGCCGAGGCGCCGGCGCGCGTCACCGCCTTGCTCTCTACCATCCGCCAAGCGATGGATGCGCAAGGAAGCGCATCGTGAGTTGGCTGCAAACCCTGCTGCCGCCGAAGATCAAACGCGCCGAAGGCACGCGCAGTTCGATTCCCGAAGGGCTGTGGTCGAAATGCCCGGCCTGCGATGCGGTGCTGTACCGCTCCGACCTCGAAAACAACCAGCACGTTTGCCCGAAATGCTCGCACCATCATCGTTTGCGCGCACGCACGCGTCTCGATTTGTTGCTGGATAGCGAAGGCCGTTTCGAGATGGGTGCGGAAGTATTACCGCAAGATCCGCTCAAGTTCAAGGATAGCAAACGCTATCTCGATCGCCTAGTTGCAGCCAACTCGGACAGCGACGAAAGCGATGCGATGGTGGTGATGCAAGGCGCGATCAAGACCGTGCCGGTGGTTGTCGCCTGTTTCGAGTTCGAATTCATGGGCGGCTCAATGGGCTCGGTGGTCGGCGAACGTTTCGTGCGCGGCGTGCGCGCGGCGATCGAACAAAAGCTGCCGTTCATCTGCATCACCGCCTCGGGCGGCGCGCGTATGCAGGAAGGTTTGTTTTCGCTGATGCAGATGGCCAAGACCACGGCGGCGGTTGGGCGGCTGACGCGCCATCAACTGCCGTTCGTCACGCTCTTGACCGATCCGACCATGGGCGGAGTGTCGGCCTCGTTCGCCTTCGTCGGCGATATCGTCATCGCCGAACCCGGCGCGCTGATTGGTTTCGCCGGGCCGCGCGTGATCGAGCAAACGGTGCGCGAAAAGCTGCCCGAAGGCTTTCAGCGCGCCGAATTCCTGCTCGAAAAGGGCGCGATCGATCTGATTATCGATAGACGCGAACTGCGCGATGCGCTGGCGGGTTTGTTGACGCAGTTGCAGAATCTTCCCAGCGTTTAACCCCGGATGCCGCACACCTTATCCGACTGGCTGGAGCATCTGGAGGCGCTGCATCCGCGCGGCAGTGCGGGGATAGAACTGGGGCTGGAGCGCGTGGCGGCGGTCAAGCGGCGGCTGGATGCGACGCGCGAAGGCCCGACGCGCGATGTCCCAGTCATTCTCGTCGGCGGCACCAATGGCAAAGGTTCGACTTGCGCCATGCTCGAAAGTATATTGCGCGCAGCGGGCTATCGCGTCGGCCTATATACCTCGCCGCATCTGCTGAGATACAACGAACGTGTGCGTATCGACGCGCGTGCGGTCGACGATGCGACTTTATGCAGCGGATTCGCGCGTGTCGAACGGCAACGTCAGGACGATGCGCTGACCTATTTCGAATTCGGCACACTGGCGGCGTGGGAAATCTTTTGCGCGGTGGATCTCGATGCTATCGTGCTCGAAGTCGGCCTGGGGGGGCGACTCGACGCCACCAATATCTTCGATCCCGCATGCAGCATCGTCACCGGCGTCGATCTCGATCATATGGAGTTTCTTGGGCCGGATCGCGAATCCATCGGTCGCGAGAAAGCCGGAATTTTCCGCGCCGAGCGTCCCGCGATCTGCGGCGACGCCGCACCGCCTGAGTCCTTGTTAGCGGTTGCACACGAATTGGGCGCACGTTTGCAGGTATTGGGCCGCGATTTCGGCTACCAGCGACACGAGCAGCAGTGGTTGTATTGGGGAAGCGACGCAGCATCCGCCCCGCTGCGTCGCGGCGGTCTGGCTTATCCGGCCTTACGCGGCAAGATGCAGTTGGCGAACGCCGCATGCGTCTTGGCGGCCTTGGATTGCGTGTGCGACCGCTTGCCGATCGCCATGCAGGATATTCGTCGCGGATTGAGTCTCGTGAGTTTGCCGGGGCGTTTCCAGGTGCTGCCGGGCCGACCGACCGTGGTGCTCGACGTGGCGCACAATCCGCAAGCGGCGCGCGGTCTGGCCGACAATCTTGGCGATATGGGCTGGCACGACGCCACCTGGGCAGTATTCGGCATGCTGGCCGACAAGGATATCGATAACGTCATTGCCGCGTTGAGCGAGCGCGTTACGCATTGGCTGCCCTGCGCGCTCGAAGGCAGCCGTGCCGCCAGCGCCGACTTTTTAAGCGAACGCCTGTCGTTACGGCATTTGCATGTCGTATCTCGCTTCGACTCGCCGGCCAGCGCCTTGGCGCATGCACTGGAGAAGGCGGGCGAAGGTGATAGAATTCTGGTGTTCGGTTCATTCCTCACCGTTGCGGTCGCGCGCCAATGGCTTGATTGCACCCCTTAACCGCGCCCATTAATCGCACCCCTTGATCCACCCCTCTTTCGATCCCCGGTACTTGCCGACAAAACCACGATGGCGGAAATAGACACATCGTCTGACCCAGATTTGGAATTGAAAAAGCGCGCCCGTCGTCGCTTGGTCGGCGCCGCCGCATTGGTACTCGTCGCAGTGATCGTGTTGCCGATGACGATGGATCATGAACCGCGCCCTAGCGGACAAGATATTCAGGTGCGTATTCCGAGTCAGGATGCGCCCATGCCTGCGCCGACGATGGCCAAAACGCCTGCGCCCTCGCCTAAGACGCCCGAGCCTGCGGCTCCGGCTCCGGCGAAACCCGTCGCTCCAGCCGCAACGCCGGTCGCCAATTCCGTGACCCTAGCGACGGCCGAGGCCAAGCCCGTCGAGAAAAAGCCCGAGCCGCTCAAGAAACCCGCAGAGACCAAGCCCGAAGCCAAACCGGAAACCAAGCCGGAAACTGCGGGCAAGGAGCCTACGGGCAAATGGGTGGTGCAACTGGGCGCCTACCGCGAGGCCGGCAATGTTAAGTTGATACTCGCCAAACTCAAGGAAATGAATGTGCCCGCTTACACCGTAAAGGTGGATACTCCCGATGGGCCGCGCATTCGGGTGCGCGCCGGTCCGTTCCCGACGCGAGAAGCCGCAGAAAAAGCCCACCCGCGCGTCAAAGTTATCGGTGTCGATGGGCCTATCTCGCAGAATAAATAGAAATAATCGATGACGACTTTCGATTACGTCGTGATCGCGGTGCTATGCCTTTCGGTGTTTCTCGGCGTATGGCGTGGAGTGATGAACGAGATATTGGCCTTGCTCGCTTGGGTGGCGGCGTTTTTCGCCGCGCGCGCCGAAGCGCCGCAAGTCGCCGTTTGGCTGACCGGCCATATCGGCGACCCAGGAATGCGCATGGCGGCGGCCTATGTAATTATTGTTATCGGCGTATTGCTTGTCTTTGCGCTAGCGCGTATGCTAATCGCGATGCTGCTGAAGGCGGTGGGGCTGAGTTTTTTGGATCGGATGTTGGGTGCAGGTTTTGGCGTATTGCGCGGTCTGCTGGTCATTATGGCCGGAGTGTTGGTGGCGGGCATGACGCCCTTGCCGCAAGCGGAGTGGTGGCGGGATGCGACCTTATCGCCCCCGCTCGAAACGGCGGCGATGGCGCTCAAGCCTTGGCTACCGGCAGACGTCGCAAAACGAGTTCGCTTTAGATAAAGGATGCCTCATGTGCGGAATTCTAGGAGTGGTGGCCACCACACCGGTTAATCAATTGCTCTACGATGGACTGCAAGTGCTGCAACATCGCGGTCAAGATGCGGCGGGGATCGCAACGGCGGAAGGCGGACGCTTCCACATGCATAAATGCTCCGGCTTGGTGCGAGACGTATTCAGGACGCGCAATATGCGCACCTTGGTCGGCAACTGGGGCATCGGTCATTGCCGCTACCCGACCGCCGGTTCGGCTTACAACCCCGCCGAAGCCCAGCCGTTTTACGTCAATTCGCCGTTCGGACTGATGTTGGCGCATAACGGCAATCTGACCAATGCGGAACAATTGAAGAAAGATATGTTCCTGCAGGATTTGCGCCATATGAACACCAACTCGGATTCCGAGGTGTTGTTGAATGTGCTGGCGCACGAGTTGCAAGTAGCCTCGACCAAATACCAGGTCGACGCCGAAACCATCTTCAAGGCGGTCGCCGGCGTACATCGTCGCGTGCGCGGTGCATATGCCGTCGTCGCCATGATCGCAGGTTACGGACTGCTGGCGTTCCGCGATCCCTACGGCATCCGTCCGCTGGTGGTCGGGCGCAACGAAACCCCGCAAGGCATGGAATATTTGGTCGCTTCGGAAAGCGTCGCCATCGACACCTTGGGATTTCAGATGTTGCGCGATGTCGCGCCCGGCGAGGCCGTGCTGATCGATACGCAAGGCAACTTCGTCAGCCGCCAATGCGCCGAACGCACCTTACATGCCCCATGCATGTTCGAATTCGTTTATCTGGCTCGACCCGATTCGCTGATGGACGGCATCTCCGTGTATGAAACCCGTGCGCGCATGGGCGACTTTCTTGCCGACAAGATCCGTGCGACGATGCCGCATTTGGCCATCGACGCGGTGATTCCGATTCCGGATTCGAGCCGCCATTCGGCGATGGAACTGGCTGCGCGCCTGCATCTGCCGTATCGCGAAGGCTTCGTCAAGAATCGCTATATCGGACGCACTTTCATCATGCCCGGCCAAGCCACGCGACGCAAATCGGTGCGCCAGAAGCTCAACGCCATCGGCCAGGAATTCAAAGGCCGCAATGTATTGCTGGTCGACGACTCCATCGTGCGCGGCACCACCAGCCAGGAAATCATCATGATGGCGCGCGAAGCCGGCGCCAAAAAAGTCTATTTTGCGTCCGCTTCGCCCCCGGTGCGTCACGCCAATGTCTATGGAATCGACATGCCGACGCGTAGCGAGTTGATCGCCGCCTTTCGCAGCGACGAGGAAATTTGTCGCGAAATTTGTGCGGACGCCTTGGTTTATCAGGATCTCGACGCGCTTAAATCCGCCGTCAGCGCCTTGAATCCTAGCATCAGCCACTTCGAAACCTCGTGCTTCGACGGCAAATACATTACCGGCGACGTCAGCCCAGCCTATCTCCAGAGCATGGAAGACCGCAGCGCCGAGAAGGCGGAGTCTCCCGATGACGAACACGAGCGCCACGGCCCCGAAGGGGAGCAACTGTACCTCAATTTGGTAGGATGAAATCATGAGTCGAACCGCCCCCCCGTGGTCTTTGGAAACCCTGGCGGTGCGCGCAGGACAAGAGCGTAGCCAGTTCAACGAGCATAGCGAGGCGCTGTATTTGACCTCCAGCTTCGTTTTCGACAATGCGGCTCAAGCGGCGGCGCGGTTTTCGGGCGAACAACCCGGCAATGTCTACGCGCGCTTCACCAATCCCACCGTCACCATGATGCAGGAACGGCTGGCCGCGCTCGAAGGCGCCGAGGCCTGCGTCGCCACCGCCAGCGGTATGGCGGCGATACTGTCGACGGCGATGGCCCTGTTGAAAGCAGGCGACCATATCGTCTCCTAGCGCAGTATTTTCGGCGCGACGCAGCAACTATTCGGCACGATACTGCCGCGCTTCGCCGTCGATACGAGTTTCGTCGACCGCAACACGCTGGACGCTTTTCGCGCCGCGCTGACCCCGGCGACGCGACTGATTTTTATCGAAACGCCATCCAATCCGCTGACCGAAATCTTCGATATCGAAGCCTTGGCCGAACTGGCGCACCACGCCGGCGCATGGCTGGTGGTCGATAATTGTTTCTGCTCGCCGGCCTTGCAGCGACCGTTGGCGCTGGGCGCCGATCTGGTGATCCATTCCGCCACCAAATATCTGGATGGGCAAGGGCGCGTGCTCGGCGGCGCCGTCTGCGGCGCGCGCGCACTCACCGACGAAGTGTTCAAGTTCCTACGCACCGCCGGACCGACTCTATCGCCATTCAATGCTTGGGTCATTCTCAAGGGAATGGAAACCCTGGCGCTGCGCATGAAGGCGCAATCGCAAAACGCATTGGAATTGGCGCAGTGGCTCGAAGGTCAG
>DATETD010000289.1:0-4381 GCA_035283885.1 Rhodocyclaceae bacterium | reverse complement strand
TCCACGCGTAGCTCTGCGGCGTAGTCACGACCTGGGCCAGATCCATGCCGGACAAGCCCGGAAACTCGCGCGCTTTGGCGACCGCCGTTTGAGCGTCGATGCCGTCGCCGCTCATCAAGCAACCCGATTGCGCGCCCTGTTCGCGCAGAACGCGCGTGAGCTTGCGCGTATCGATCCCGGCGATGCCCAGTACGTTTTCGGCGCGCAAGTAGGCGTCCAATGTCTGTTCGCTGCGGAAATTCGACGCCAGCAGAGGCAGATCGCGTATCACCAAACCGGCGGCATTCACCCGGCCGGATTCGCCGTCCTCGCGATTGACGCCGTAGCTGCCGATATGCGGATAGGTCAGCGTGACGATTTGCCGCGTATAGGATGGATCGGTCAGTATCTCCTGATACCCCGCCAACGCCGTATTGAAGACCACCTCGCCCACGGAGCAACCGGCGGCGCCGATTCCGTCGCCATAAAACACGGTTCCGTCGGCCAAAGCGAGGAGGGCTGGCGGAAATTGAAGCACGATGATACTCCCCAATAAGGCAAATCGATTATAAAACCGGACGCCATGGTCGCTCACTGCGAGCGCCTCATGACAAACTAGGGTAAATCAGGACGCAATCATCGGTTCCACCTGCTTCGGAAACGACGAACTATGCTTACCTGCATCGACCCGTCCGACATTGCGTGTCGGCAAACCGGCGGATTATAGCGTGTCGTCGCCCCGCCCGCAACGAAGCATGGGCGACTGCGATCTAAAAGAGGGCGCACAATTACATGCTAAATTGCGTTCGCCGACAGCGGCGGAGCATCGCCCCAGCCCATACCGTTTGCTTGTCGCGCGTTCGACTATCCCGGTGAGCGTTTTGCTATGTTGCTACTTGAATTGCTTATTTTCCTGCTGCTATGCGCCGTCGCGCTGGGTTGGATTGCGCGCCACTTCAAGTTTCCCTATCCGATCGCCTTGGTCGGCGGCGGAATACTGCTTGGACTGATTCCGAAGCTGCCTCAGTTTCCGTTCGACCCGCAACTGATTTTGGTGATCGCCTTGCCGCCCATCCTGTACCAGGCGGCGTTATTGACCTCGTGGAGCGACTTCAAGGCCAACTTGCGCCCGATCGGCTTTCTGGCGATCGGCTTGGTCGTCGCCACGACGTTGGCGGTCGGTGCGGCGTTGAAGCTGCTGGTTCCCGAGGTTCCTTGGGCGGTGGCGTTCGTGCTGGGCGCGATCGTTTCTCCGCCGGACGCCGTGGCGGCGACGGCGATTCTGTCGCGATTGAATATTCCGCGCCGCATCGTGACGGTGCTCGAAGGCGAAAGCCTGGTCAACGATGCCTCCGGTTTGGTCATGTATAAATTCGCGCTGGCGGCGGCTTTGACCGGCGCGTTTTCTCTGGCGGACGCCGGACTGCAATTTTCGCTGGTCTCGCTCGGCGGCGTCGGCGTCGGCCTTGCGCTCGGCTTCGTTTTTATCGTCGTCCATAAACGACTCGGCGATCCCTTCATCGAAGTGCTGACTTCGCTGACGATTCCGTATGCGATCTATATCGTCGCCGAATCGATTCATGTTTCGGGCGTGCTGGCGGTTGTCGCGGCGGGCCTGCTGCGCGGTCGCTATTCGCCCGAGATCGTCTCCGCCGAAATGCGCATCATCGCCCGATCGGTTTGGAATTTGCTGGTGTTTATGCTGAATAGCGTGATCTTCATTCTGATCGGTTTGCAGATGTCGAATGTGCTGGAAAATCTGTCGCACTACTCGACCGGGCAACTCGTGGTTTTTGGGACTATCGTCAGCATAGTGGCCATCTTGGTGCGCTTTCTGTGGGTTTTTCCATTGGCTTATTTACCGCGCTGGCTGATCGGTAGCTCGCGCCCGGACGAGCCGACCTTACGCAAATCGGAACTCGCCATCGTCAGTTGGTGCGGCATGCGCGGCATCGTCTCGCTCGCCGCCGCATTGGCTTTGCCGGCGACGCTGCCCGACGGCGCGCCGTTCCCGCAGCGCGATCTGCTGATATTCCTGACCTTCTTCGTCATCGCCGCCACCTTGATCGGTCAAGGCTTAAGCTTGCCGACGCTGATACGCCGACTGAAAGTCGGCGCCGATTGGGATATTCACGCCGAACAACAACGCGTGCGCGGCGCAATGAGCGCCGCGGCGCTCGCTGCGATAGACGACATCATGCGACGCGAATCGATTCCGAGCGAATGGGCCGACGCGCTGCGTCACGAAATGACCGATCGCATCGCGTTCGCCGCGCCCGATGGCCTAGAGCAGACGCCGCGCTTCCGACTTTTGCAACGCTTACGCCGCGCCGCCGTCGAAGCCGAGCGCCGGGAGTTGATACGTCTTTGGCGCGACAATCAGATCGGCGATGAAGTCATGCGTCATCTGGAGGAAATACTCGATTACCAAGAGGCGCATTTATAGCTCTCGATTCCCGCGCCGATTCGCCGCCGACAATCGCACTCATATCGATAGATGCCGCTCGACGTCAACTGTATCGATCTGCTCCTTTTGCATATATTTTTCGGCATAGTCGAGGTAGGCGCCCGAGCGGAGGAAGAGCGCAAATAAATCGGCGTCGATGTGCGCGTCTTTTGCCATAAACGACATGATCTTGATCGTTTCCGATAAGGTTTTGCCTTTTTTGTAGGGACGATCGACAGCCGTGAGCGCCTCGAAAATATCGGCGATCGCCATGATGCGTGCAAGCACGCTCATTTCGTCTTTCGTCAATCGTTTCGGGTATCCCGTTCCGTTCATTTTTTCGTGATGTCCGCCCGCGATTTCGGGGACTTGGCGTAAATGCTTTGGAAACGGCAATTTTGAAAGCATAATCAATGTTTGCATGATATGCTCGTTAATTTTGTAGCGCTCCTCCTCGGCAAGCGTTCCCCGGCTGATCGAAAGGTTATATAGTTCCCCTCGATTGTACAAATTCGGCGGTGTCTCCATCCGGAATCCCCATTTACCGTTATCGATGAGGCGATCTTGCGCGCGACGCTCGATGATATGTTCCGGTTTATCGGCGAGTAGTTTTTCGATCGCAGGAAGAACGGACGGTTGCGCATACGATTTACGCTCGCGCTCTTCGTGAGAGAGGCCTAGTCGATCATCGAGCGTGCGCAGCCAAGTGCGGTTCGCGATCTGCCGTAAATGTTCAACTTTGTCCGGGGCCATGAATTCGCCTCCTTCGTTGCACAGCGCAACGAAGCGATAGTCGTCGTCGAGTTGCGTCAATTCGCCGACGAGGAGCGCACGCGCGCGCTCCTCGTCGGCGCCATTGGCGACCGCTTTCAAACTGGCGATTTCGGCATCGCGCTTGAGGACTTCAAAGCGCATTCTTATTTCATGTATGCGGTCGTAAATGGTTTCGAGTTTTGTGGCCTTGTCCACCACATATTCGGGGGTGGTGATTTTGCCGCAATCGTGCAGCCAAGCCGCTACATGCAAAGATTCCCATTCCGCATCGTCGAGTTTGAAGTCCTTGAATACGCCGGACATATCGTCGCACGCCGCACGCGCGAGCAACTTGGCGATTTCGGGGACGCGTTCGCAGTGACCGGCGGTGTAATGGCTTTTGGCGTCGATTGCGCTCGCGATCAAGTGAATCAGCGCTTCGAACAATTCTTTTTGCGCTTTAATCAACTCGCGGGTTTCGAGCGACGTGGCGGCTGAACCCGTCAAGGCTTTGATGAAGGATATTTGTGCGGAGTCGATCGGCGTCCGCCTAAGCAATAGCATGGCTCCGACCAATTGCTGCCGACGGTTGAGCAAGGGTACGGCAAGTCCGTGTTTAATTGCCCCATTTGCGAACAATCCGCCCAATCCGCCGATTTCGATATCCGTTGCGCCGAGTTCAGCCGAACACGACGTTCCTGTTTGCACCGCCTGGCTGAACAACGGGCCTGCCGCCGCCGTCGAGATCGACGCCAACCGCTCTTCGAATGTGTCGTTGCCGCGCATTGCCGCGACCGGTATCAGTTGTTCGCCGTCGACAAGATACAGTACGCCCGCATCCGCATTGGCTGCCGACAAAGTTTCCTTCAGCAGCATCGGCAACAGGCGATCGAAATTATCTTCCAGCGCGACGGCTCGACTGATGTCGAGGAAGCGGTGGATCGTGCGCTTCATATCCGCCATCGTAGTACCGAGTTCATGCACCTCAAGCACCAAGGACTTGACCTCGATCGGGTTTTTGAACTCGAAACGTCGAATGGCCTCCGCTTCGAACACGAGCGCGCGCAAGGGACGGGTGACGAGTCTCGCCATCGACCATGCGATCGGCGCCGCGAATAGGATGATGAACGCCGTCACCAAAATGGAGGTCGAGCGCAATTCGAGCACGGCGGCAAGCAGCTCGCTCTCCGGCATTGCGTTAAT
>DATETD010000288.1:0-4682 GCA_035283885.1 Rhodocyclaceae bacterium | reverse complement strand
GGCCATGTGCGCGCCGAAACGAAGAGCGCCTACACCTGGATTCCGCTCGATTTCGGCCCGGTGCGTTAATTCGTTCCGCCACCGGCGAGTCCGCTCCGTGTCGTGTATCGCTCCACTCGCCGCCGACGTTCCGTTCGCGCTCTTCGACAATAGTCTGGAGGGCGTAGCGCAGTTATTCCACGATCACCACAGCAGCCTGTGCTGCCAACGTCCGTCGGAGATCGACGCCACATTAACGCGATTGGCCGCAGCGCAACGCCAAGGTCTGTTTGCCGTGCTGCTGGCCGACTACGAACTCGCCTACTGGTTGGAGCCTAAAGCCGCCCAAGGAAGCGAGCTTCCGGGGGGCAAACCGCCGCCGGAAATCTCGGCGCCCTTATCCGTTCATTTATTTCGTCGGCGCACGCTGCTGGATCGCGCGCAAACCGAGTCGTTTATCGCGACGCAACTCGCCGCACTCCCCGAGCAAGAAAGAGTCGGCGGCATCGCCGACATCCGTGCGACCGTCGATCAAGCCGAATTCCATCGCGCAATCGAGCGCATTCGCCGCTATATCGCGGCGGGCGACTGCTACCAGGTCAATTACACCTTTGCGCTCACATGCCGCGTCTATGGCGCGCCGCTGGCGCTGTATGCACAATTACGGCGCATGCAGCCGGTGCGCTACGGCGCCTTCGTCAATACGCCGGAACGCACTATCCTCTCGCTTTCGCCGGAACTGTTTATCGAACGTCAAGGTAGTCGCATCGTCGCCAAGCCAATGAAAGGCACGGCGCGGCGCGGCGCGAGCCCGCACGACGACGAGGCCCAACGGCACTGGCTGGCGAACTCGGAGAAAAATCGCGCCGAAAATCTGATGATCGTCGATCTGATACGCAACGATCTAGGCCGCTTGGCCGAAATCGGCAGCGTGCGCGTCGAAAAACTGTTCGACATCGAAGCCTACCCGACAGTGCATCAAATGACTTCGACCGTCGCCGCCAGCATTCCGCATGCCGATCTCGCCGCGATCTTGCGTGCGATGTTCCCCAACGGCTCGGTCAGCGGCGCGCCGAAGCTGCGCGCGATGCAAATCATCCGCGAACTCGAAAGCCAGCCGCGCGGCCTCTATACCGGCGCGCTCGGCTATATCGACCCCACGGGCGACTTTCTCTTCAATGTGCCGATCCGCACCTTGGTCTGCGAGCGTAACGGCGCTGGGCGCATGGGCATCGGCAGCGGCGTCGTCGCCGATTCCGCGCCCGAGTCCGAATATGCCGAATGTCACCTCAAGAGCCGCTTCCTGCTGGATCTACCGGTAGACTTCGAACTGATCGAATCGCTACGACTGGAGCCGTTACACGGCTTTCCTCTACTGGATCGTCATCTGGAGCGTTTATCCGGCTCGGCGCGTTACTTCGGCTTTGCCTGCCCCTTGGAGCAAGTGCGCGACGCCTTGATCGCTCATGCGAAACAACTCAAGCCGCTTGTCCCGGCCAAAACGCGCCTGACGCTGAACAAGAGCGGCGAATTTCGGATCGCCTCGACGCCTATTGCTCCAACGCCGACCGAAACCCCCATCGTGCGCCTCGCGACAATCCCCGTCGACGCCGACGATATTTTCCTTGCCCATAAAACCACACGACGCCATCGATTCGACCAAGCGCTGCAAGATCATCCGGACTGCTTCGATATCCTGTTCTGCAATCGTCGCGGCGAACTGACCGAGGGCGCGCGCAGCAACCTGTTCGTCGAGATAGACGGCGCATGGCATACCCCGCCGCTACATTGTGGACTGCTGCCTGGCGTGATGCGGCGACAACTGCTGCACGATCCGCGTTACGCCATCGGCGAACGCGTGCTTTCACCCGAGGATTTGCGACGGGCCGACGCCATCTACTTGAGTAACGCCGTGCGCGGCTTGACGCAGGTGACTTTAAGGTTCTGAGCGGACATCAAAAGTCGGCGCTGGCGAGACGGATCGCCGCTGGTCGCGGCACAGCGTCTGTAGCGATTTTTCAGGTGAAATGTACAGTTTCACTTACAAAGACTACGAGTTCGACTAGTCATCCCTAGCTAAACCTGTTATGGTTCGACTGAAACTAATTTTTCTATACGGTCAACGGGCGTCGTTTTGCCGCGTTGCTTGTCGGGATATGAACACAAATATGTAATTGTTGCGGGGGATAAAAATGTCGGCACTATCGCTATCGTTGTTGCAATCGCAGTCGCGATCGGTTAGATCGCTGTCGCTGGGGTTCAGTCTTTTGGCTTTCAATGCGCTCGCCTGGGCCGCTCCTTCGGGGCCGGCAGCAGCAGCGGCTTCGGCGGCAGGCCCCAAGACCCCGGCCATCAAGACCATCACCAATTTTTCGCAAGCTTTGCGCTGCATGGACGAACTGTTCATGGCCTTCGGCAAGCAAGGCATCGTCATCACTTCCGCGGGCATACCGGATGAAACCGGCAAGGTGCGCACCGGCACCAAGGAAATGCTGATCACCGCCGTGGCGAAAATGACGCTCAAGAGCAACGCCTTCGAATTCATCGACTTCCACGGCGGCGGCGACGATTTGGCGCGCCTGTTCGAAGCGCGCGGCGACGCCGGTCGCAAGATGCCGGATTACTACATCCGCGGCTCCATCACCCAAATGGACGACAATGCGGTGCGCACGAATAAAGGCGCAGGCATCTCCTTGCCTTTCCTCGACCTAGGCTATTCCAAAGACGAAGCGTTCGATCTCGTCAGCATGGACATGAGCATCGGCGAAGCGGCGACGCGCAAGATTCTGCCGATCACCAGCACCTCGAACACTATGGTGATCGTCAAAGGCGGTAAATCCGGCGAAGCCGGCGGCAAGCTCGGCAAGCTCGGTTTAAGCTTCAACATGGATCTCAGTCGCTCGGAAGGACTAGGCGCAACCACTCGAACACTGCTGGAATTGGGACTGATCGAAACTCTGGGCAAGTTCACGCAAGTCCCCTACTGGCGCTGCCTGGACACCAATATCACCAACCCATTGATACGCGACCAAGCGCGCGAAAGCTACGACATGTTGCAGGATAAGGAGCGCATCCTGTTCATTCAGCGCAAGCTGGGCGGCAGCATGAATCGCTACAAAGGCCCGATGGACGGCGTCATGAACGCCGACTTGAAGCAGGCCATCGGCGAGTATCAGGCGGCAGTCGATCTGGTGGCCACAAGCGTGATCGACTTCGATCTTTACGCCAGCTTGCTCGACGACGTGCAAAATAGCTTGGCTGCGATCCCGATAACCCCGGTAGCGTCCATTCCTCCCGGCGTCTCGTCGGCAGTCGGCGCACCGCCGCCCGCCGCCGCGCCGCTTCCGCCCCCCAGCACGCAACCACCTGGGGCGACGCCAGTCGCCGCTAACGCCTTCCGCATTAATCTGGATAGCGACAAAGGCCCGCGCCCGGCCTATCGTATCGGCGAATTCCTCAATATGACTTTATCGCTATCCAGCGACGGCACCGCCTACTGCTATTACGAGGATAACGCGCACAATACCGCTCGCATTTTTCCGAACCAGTTTCAATCGAATCCGACGCTCAAAGGCGGCGGTAGTATCCGCCTGCCCAGCGGCGGATTCAAAATTCGCTTCGATCAGCCCGGCAAGGAGCGCGTGGCTTGCGTCGCGGCGGACCGCGAATTGATCGTTCCCAAGGCTTTGGTCGGAGTGAGGGATTTAACCCCGTTGCCGGTGCGATCTATCGATGAAGTCATCGCACAATACCGGCAAAGCAATCCTGCCGCCAGCGTAGGCCAAATCGATATTTCGGTGGGGCGCTGATTTAGCATGCATGGGATCGCTCGCGTATCGCTACTCTCGATCGGCGCTTCCTTAGCGTCGATCGGCATCGCAAGCGACGCGGTAACTTCTTATATTTATATTTCCGCAGCAACGGCGCCGCCGATGGTTCTGGCGGAGATCGTCGTTCCGCCCTCACCCGACACTGGGAAAAGGACGTCGAAAGCCGGCGATTTACGCGAACGCGCCAAGGCTTATCAAGAGCCGACGACAAGCTCGACATCGCCCGCACCTTCATCCACCACGCCTTCAACCATCATCGTTGTACCGGAAGAAGAAGAGGAGCACGGGCTGCTGGGGCCTCGGCAGCAATCCAACCACCCCTCCGGCGCTACCGAGAATCGAACTAAGGCCAGACAATATCAACTCGGCAAAGAAGCCGAGAAAATAACCGCGCCTCCGCCCGAGATCAAAGATCCTGCGCAACCGCAGACCAACGCCGCAAAGGCGCACGACAATCGCGCCAAAGCCCGTGGCTACTTTATCTCCGACGCCAAGCTGGTTATCGACCGCATAGGATCGGACGGAATTCCATTAATACAATGCGGAAAATTAGCGGATAACGTCGCCGGTCGGATTGGCGACGACTATCAGTCGGGCAGTATTATTTATGTGATGCGCGACAACAAACCGTTCAAGGTGCGGTGCGAGTAGGTCGATCTCGATTTCGTCGCTATCCATGTCAACGCAACGCCTCTCGATACGTTATTGGATCAAAGGCTTGGAGATACGAAGATGAAGTTTTCGTCGCGATGCGGGATCGTCTGTTTAGGCGTATTTTTTTCGGCGGGTGTCGCCATGAGTCAAATGAATGTCAGCGTATCGAAGTCCGGAGTTAAGGTGCAGCAGTCGCAGTCGACTTTAGGGCGCGGCTCG
>DATETD010000287.1:0-9354 GCA_035283885.1 Rhodocyclaceae bacterium | reverse complement strand
ACAAGTTGGCGTGAACGCTTCCATGATTCAAATGTCCTCCATTCAATTGATTCACAACCGAATTTTAGATGCTTCTCATCAATTAGTCCCTCTCCCTTGGCAAGAACTTTTGCATTTCCCACTCAACTGAACCAGTGCCAGATGAACCGAAATGCAAACAAAAGATTCAGACAAATTACGGTCATTAATTCATATGCTATTTAATATGATATCTCAAAATCAACCGTATGAGATATCATCAGAGCTTAGTGGGTCAGAATTCTGAGCAAAAGGTGGGTCAGTTTCTATGAGCGTCAAGGTGCTATTACCTGCTGCGCGATCTGGTGGCGGATCCGCAGATATCGGAACCGCTCATCGAGCGCCCGAAAAGGCGTCGGCGGTCTCGACGGCGGCGACGTTGATCGAGGTTTCGGTCAAGCGCCAGCGTCAAGAACGGCTTTTTGATGCCGGCTCTGGGTGATTATTGCTATCCGATGCTGTGCTATGCCTCAATGCCGTGCTAGCATTAAGATACGTAATACGTGTTAAGAGGCGAAATATGCATAGGAAAATGACTATCACCTTGGATGAGGCGGTGTATGAAGGGCTGTACCGGACGATAGGTCGGCGGCGCATGAGTCAGTTCATCGAAGACTTGCTGAGGCCGCATGTACTTGATGGTTCGTTAGACGAAGGGTATCGAGCGATGGCTGCCGATACAGCGCGTGAAGCTGAAGCGGTTGAATGGTGTAATGCGCTTGCCGGAGATATGGCCGATGAAACGCGGTGAAGTGTGGTGGGTGGAATTCGATCCAGCGATCGGCAGCGAGATTCGCAAAACGCGCCCGGCGGTGATCGTGAGCAACGATGCGGCCAATCGCCATTTGGCGCGGGTGGTGGTGATTCCCTTGACCAGCAGCACGGCGCGCCAGTATCCCGGTGAAGCACTAGTGACAGTAGCCGGCCAGCCGGGCAAGGCGATGGCCGATCAGATTATGGCTGCCGATAAAGCTCGACTGAAAAGCCAGATCGGAACCTTATCCAAGGACGATTTACGGGCGGTTGAAGGCGCGATGGCCGTGCATTTGGGTTTGCCGAAGTAACGTGCTGTTTTTTGTGGATCGCTTGTCGGCTTTTTGATGCCGGCGAGACTTCAAGACCTTGCGGAGTCGGCGACATTGCCATCGAGCTTGTCGACGACCGCACCGGCAACCTATTCAAAACCATCGTCGCGCGGCCCAATCCACTTTAGTCACCTTCCGCGCCCGAGGCGGCGGCCATCCGGGCGGGGCGTTTGATGCTGTGTAAGCGACTGATTTCAAACGATAGACGACGCGACTTAAGCTTCAACGCGCTTATCGACGATGCGCCGCAACTCCGGCACGCACGAGCCGCACGAGGTGCCGCATTTCAATTGCGTCTGGATTTCGGGCAAGGCCATGCCTTGCTGCGATAGCCGTTCGATCTGCGATTGGCCCACGCCAAAACAACTGCATATCGTGCGCCCCGCCGTCAAACCGATGTTAGGCGCATTGACCGAGGGGGCGAACAGCCAACGACGCACGTCGCCCAAGGGACGGTTCGCGCACATCAGCTCGCCTAGCCAGGCGCTGGCCGCCGTTTCTCCGGCCAGCAAAATACCTTCGAGCCGGTCGTCGGTCGCGATGCGCGCGCATTTGACGATATGCCGGGCGGGATCGCGGAACGCGCTGCCGTCGTCGAGCGACAGCGCCGTCAACAATTCCTGAATCGCACCTTCCGCTAGGGGAAGCTCGTCGGCGATCTGCAAGCGCAAAAACGGCTGTTCGCGACCGGCCAAGGTCAGCGAGGCGTAGTCGAACCGCCCCAGCAATGCCGCCACCCGCTCGCGTATCGACAATAGCTCCTCTTCGCCCAGCGCGGAGCCGCGCAAGGCCATGACGCGATACGGCAATTCGATGCGCTCGACGCGAATCGCGGCATGTTTAAGTTCGGGTTGCTTCGATACGGGATCGACGGCGGCGATCGTCAATTCATTGACACCCGCATGCGATAGCGACTGAGCGCCCCAGTGCATCGCGATAAACGCCATACCGGGCTTCAACTCCTCGCTCGCCTGAACCGGCAGCACGATTTCACCGCGCCGGCTGACGACGCGCACCAAATCGTCGTTCTGCAAACCGCGCCGCTGCATATCGCCGGCATGCAAACGCACACACGGCAAGGGTTCGTGCGCCGTCAACCGCGCCGTGCGCCCGCTACGGCTCATGCCATGCCATTGATCGCGCAAGCGCCCGGTGGTCAAGCGCAAGGGATAACGCGCATCGGGCGATTCCGCCGTCAGCGACAGGTTCAACGCCACGAAGCGCGCGCGACCGTCAGGCGTGGCGAAGCGATGATCCTGGTACAGCCGCGCTTGCCCGGCCCGTGCACCCGCCGGAAACGGCCAGGTCTGCGGCCCTAAACGATCCAAGACTTCATGCGACAAACCGCCGATATCCAGATCGCGCCCGACCGTGGTTTCGACATACTCGTCATACACGGCGGCGACGCCCGCAAACTCGAACAGCGGCGCTGCATCCGCAGCCGCAGCCGTCTCGCCAGCACCGAGTTTCGCTTGCAGCCGCCGGCCGAACTCGGCGGCGATTCGCCAATCCGCACGCGCTTCGCCGGGCGGCGTCATGGCGGCGCGCACGCGCGAAATCCGCCGTTCGGAATTGGTGACCGTGCCGTTCTTCTCGCCCCAACTCGCCGCGGGCAACAATAAATCCGCATAGTCGGCGGTTTCTATGGTCGCATACGCATCCTGCACCACCACGAATTCGGCGGCTTGCAAGGCGGCGCGCACTTTGGCCTGATCCGGCAAGGACTGCGCCGGATTGGTGCAGGCGATCCACACCGCTTTGATCGTTCCGTCCGCCAAGGCGTCGAAGATTTCGGTGGCGGTTTTGCCCGGACGATCCGGCAAGGCCGCAACGCCCCATAAGCGCGCCAATTCGTCCCTATCCTCGGCCTTGGCCGGATCGCGATGACCGGGAAGCAGACCCGCCATCGCCCCGACTTCGCGTCCGCCCATGGCGTTGGCTTGCCCCGTCAAAGAAAACGGCCCCATGCCAGGCCGACCGATTTTACCGGTCGCCAAGTGCAGATGAACGATCGCGGCGTTATTGGCGACGCCATGGATCGATTGGTTCAAGCCCTGACAATACATCGACAAGGGCGCATACGCCTCGGCGAACCAACGCGCCGCCAGCACGATGTCTTCGGACTTGAGGCCGCAGGTCGCCGCCACCGCGCCCGGCGTCATCTCGCGCAACTGCCGCCGCAACTCGGGCCAGCCGACGGTGTTCGCCGCGATGAAATTTTCATCGATCCAGCCTTCCCACAGCATGACGTTCAGCATCGCGCTATACAGAACCGCATCGCTGCCGGGATTGAGCGCCAAATGCAGATCGGCCATCGCGGCGGTGTCGGTGCGGCGCGGATCGACCACAACGATTTTGGTCTGCGGGCGCGCCGCCTTCGCCGCCTCGATGCGCCGCATCAGCACCGGATGCGCCCAGGCGGTATTGCTGCCGGCCAGCAAAAACAAATCCGCGAGTTCGATATCCGCATAGGTACACGGCACGGCGTCGGCACCCAGCGTCGCCTTATACCCCGCCACCGCCGACGACATGCATAGCCGCGAATTCGAATCGATGTTGTTGGTGCCGACCAGAGCGCGCGCCAACTTATTGAAAACGTAATAATCTTCGGTCAACAGCTGGCCGGAGACATAAAACGCCACGGCGTCCGGGCCGTCGCGGCGTATGATCTCGGCAAAACGCTGCGCGGCGGCGTCGAGCGCCTCATCCCACGACACCGCCTGCCGCGCCCGATCGCGCGCCGTGCGCAGTTCGGGATGCAAGGCGCGCCCCGTGCGTTGCAGCGTCAGCGGCAACGTCGCACCCTTACTGCATAAACGACCGAAATTGGCCGGATGGGTCGCATCGCCTTGCACTTCGATAGCCGCCGCAGCCGCATCCGTCCCTCCAGCGCCGACTTTGGCGATCGTCAGCCCGCAGCCCGTGCCGCAATAGCAGCATACCGAAGCGACGCCCGGCGTCGATGCCGCGCCGGCGTTCATGAGTCGTGTTCCAAGCCGAGCCAGACCATGCCGTCCTCCATCTTCACGGGATAACGACGCGCGCAGCCATGGTCGGGCGCCACCGCCTCGCCCGATTCGAGTTCGATATTCCAGCCATGCAAGGGACAGGTGACGCGATCGCCATGGACGATGCCTTGCGACAACGGCCCGGCCTTATGCGGACAGACATCGCGCAATGCAAACACTTTATCCGCGCCGGTGCGAAACACCGCAATATTCTCCGCCCCGTGCTTGACCACCCGACTACCGCGCTGCGGAATATCCTGCACCGCGCACACCTTGACCCAATTGGACATTTTCGTATTCCTTATCGATGAACCTAAAAACCTCTTTCATCCACGAAAAACACGAAAGACACGAACAAAACCAGAAATCCATTCACCCGCCGGGTGAGCGCCAAAAGGCCGATAGGTATTCGATTTTTTCGTGTTTTTCGTGCTTTTCGTGGACAACCGCCTTTCGAATTTATGCACTCAATGCGGTAAATTCATGCGCTTCTGCGCCTTGGACGCGCTCCAGCCACGGATCGACCGCGCCTTGCAGCGAGTACAGCAAGCGCTCGTATAGGGCGCGCCGCTGCTCGGCGTCGTCGACCACGCGCTGCTTGATGCCGTCGAGGCCGACGCGCTGCACCCAATGCACCGTGCGCTCCAGATACCACGCCTCTTCGCGATACAACTGCAAGAACGCGCCGGAATACTCCATCACCTCGGCGTCGTCCTTGACCTTGCATAAAAAGCTCGCGACTTCGGTCTTGATGCCGCCATTGCCGGCGACATACAACTCGTAGCCCGAATCGACGCCGATCACGCCGACGTCCTTAATGCCGGATTCGGCGCAGTTGCGCGGACAACCCGATACCGCCAGCTTGACCTTATGCGGCGACCACATGCCGAACAACATCTTTTCGAGCTTGACGCCCATCTCCATCGAGCGCTGCGTGCCGAAACGGCAATGCTCGGAGCCGACGCAGGTCTTGACGGTTCGAATGCTTTTACCATACGCAAGACCCGATGGCATGCCGAGATCCTTCCACACCGCCGGCAAATCGTCCTTCTTGATGCCGAGCAGATCGATACGCTGACCGCCGGTGACCTTGACCGTCGGCACCTTGTATTTTTCGGCGACATCGGCGATGCGGCGCAACTCGTCGGGCGTGGTCAGCCCGCCCCACATCCGCGGCACCACGCTAAACGTACCGTCCTTCTGGATATTCGCATGCGCGCGCTCGTTGATGAAACGCGATTGCGGATCGTCTTGCGCTTCGTGCGGCCAGGTCGAAATCAGGTAGTAATTCAAGGCCGGGCG
Source organism: Rhodocyclaceae bacterium (assembly GCA_035283885.1). GTDB lineage: Bacteria > Pseudomonadota > Gammaproteobacteria > Burkholderiales > Rhodocyclaceae > DATETD01. The sequence continues at coordinate 3,941 of DATETD010000287.1, read as the reverse complement.
GCAGGTCGCGCAGCCGTCCGGCGTGCGCCAGTTCATGCCCTGCATCACCGCCTGCAAGTTCAGATACTTTTGCTGACGGATCGCCTCGCGCAATTCGCCATGCGTCTTGTCGGTACAGGCGCAGATCGGTTTGGCGCTGCGGTCGGTCGGCGCAAACGCGCCGCCGACGGTCGAGGCTAGAATCTGCTCGACCAAACCGGTGCAGGAACCGCAGGAACTCGACGCCTTGGTGTGCTTGCGAACGTCATCGACCGTAAACAAGCCCTGCTCGCGAATCGCCTTGACGATCGTCCCTTTGCAGACGCCGTTGCAGCCGCAGACCTCGGCCGTATCCGGCAACGCCGCCGCCTTGGTCTGACCCGCATGACCCGCATCGCCGACCTTATTGTTGGTCATCGCATCGCCGAACATCAAATGATCGCGCATCGGCGTGACGTCGCGCCCTTCCTTCAACAACTGGAAATACCAGTTGCCGTCCGCGGTGTCGCCATACAACACCGCACCGATCAAACGCCCCTGACGGATCACCAAGCGTTTATACACGCCGCCGCCCTTATCGTGCATCACGATCTCTTCGGTATCCTTGCCGCCGCTGAAATTGCCCGCCGAGAACACATCGATGCCAGTCACCTTGAGCTTGGTCGACGTCACCGAGCCTTGATAGCGCGCGATCCCCATCTGCGCCAAATGGTTGGCGCAGACTTTAGCCTGCTCGAACAAAGGCGCAACCAAACCATACGCCATGCCGCGATGCGCCGCACATTCGCCGACCGCATAGATACGCGGGTCGAACGTTTGCAGGGTGTCCGACACCACCACGCCGCGCTGGCAATGCAGCCCGGCGCGCTCCGCGAGCGTGGTGTTCGGGCGTATGCCCGCCGCCATCACCACCAGATCGGCCGGAATCTCGGAGCCATCCTTGAAACGCACCGCGCCGACGCGCTTGCCGTGACCCGACGCCAACAACATTTCGGTCTGCTTGCCGAGCAAAAACTTCAAGCCCTTGTTTTCGAGCGAAGCCTGCAACATCGAAGCACCCGGTTGATCGAGCTGCCGCTCCATAATCCAATCGGCCAAATGCACCACGGTGACGTCCATGCCGCGCAACCGCAGCCCGTTCGCCGCCTCCAAGCCGAGCAAACCCGCGCCGATCACCACCGCATGACGATACTGTTTCGAGGCCGCAATCATCGCCTCGGTGTCGGCGATATCGCGATAAGCGATCACGCCTTCGAGCTCGTTGCCCGGCACCGGCAGCATAAACGGCAAGGAACCGGTTGCCAGCAGCATCCGATCGTAACTCTCGCTCGTACCGTCCTCGGCCGTCACCACGCGCGCGGTGCGGTCGATCCTCACCACCTTCTTGCCCGCATGCAAAGTAATGCCGTTGTCGCGATACCACTCCATATCGTTGAGTACGATATCCGACAGCGTCATCTCCCCGGCCAGCACCGGCGACAACAAAATCCGATTGTAATTGCCATGCGGCTCCGCGCCGAACACGACGATATCGTAAATATCGGGCGCGAGCTTCAGCAACTCCTCGACCGTGCGTATCCCGGCCATACCATTGCCGATCACCACCAACTTTTGTTTTTTGCCCGTAGCGCATCGCGCATCGCTTTGCATCGCGCTTGCCGCTCTATTCGCTGCGGCGGATTTGATTATGGCGTCCATCGTCTCGCTCTCCAATAAATTCGTCGATCCCGCAACGGCGAATTCCGCTGCCGCCGGGAAGCCGCTGCACGACGGCAGCGTTCTGCAAGGCTTTAAGCAACCGCTGTGCCAGATACCCGAGTTTATTGATAAGTTATTCGACGCAAAGACAATTTTCAAAAGTCGGCGCCGGCGGGACGGATAGCGGCAGCGATGACCTGAGCCAAAACGAGGCGCGCCGACGAGTGGAGGCACTAGATCGGTGCATGGGTGGGCGACGTTGGGCTGGTTAAAGCCCGATATGGAAGACCTCGCTAGATCTGTTGTATATCCATTTCTGGAGGCCGCCTCACCCTACGTCCGCCCCGCCGCCGCCACGCAGCGCAGTTTTCCATAGTCGTAACGCCCCTCGAATAAATCGTAGACCGGTTTCAACTTCGGCGCGCCGTCCTCGCTATGCAAATCGATAGCAGCCTCGATTTTCGGAAAAATCACGCGCTCCATCATGTTTTGCCGCCGTGCCTTGGTCACGTCCTCCCAATCCTTCAAGGCAAGCCATTCTTTGGCGACCGACTCGAATGTCGTCGCCGATTCCAACTCGCGCGTAACTTTCTCTAACTCCCGATTACGAACAGGGTTCAGCCATACCCGGTTTTTTCGTACCCGGCTTCGACTGCGTACCCGGTTTATACCCGGCTATCAACGGACGATAGCGGATCAACCCGCACCGATAAATCACGTAACACGCTGATTTATCGTAGTTTTATCGTCATGCAACGTCCGCAGCGATCCAACTTCACGCTTAGACGTTAAACAGAAAATTCATCACATCGCCATCTTTAACGACATAGTCCTTACCTTCCGAACGCATCTTGCCGGCTTCCTTCGCGCCGGTTTCGCCTTTGTAGCGGATAAAGTCGGCGAACGCGATGGTTTGCGCGCGGATAAAGCCGCGTTCGAAATCGGTGTGGATCACGCCGGCGGCTTGCGGTGCGGTGTCGCCGGTATGGATGGTCCAGGCGCGCACTTCCTTGACGCCGGCGGTGAAATACGTCTGCAAGCCCAGCAGTTGGTAGCCTGCGCGTATCAGACGGTTCAAGCCGGGTTCCGTTAGGCCCATATCGGCGAGGAACATTTGCTTTTCGTCGTCTTCGAGATCGGCAATCTCGGATTCGATCGCGGCGCATACGGCGACGACTTGCGCTTTTTCGATCGCCGCGTGTTGCAGGACGGCGGCCAGATGCGGGTTATTCTCGAAGCCGCCTTCTTTGACGTTGGCGACATACAACACCGGCTTGGCGGTAATCAGGCAGAACGGTTTCAGCAAGGCGCGGTCTTCCTTGGAGAAGTCCAGCGCGCGCACCGGCTTGGCTTGATCGAGTTGCTTCATGCATTTTTCGAGCACCGCGCATAACAATTTGGCGTCTTTGTCGCCTGCGCTTGCAGGTTTTTTGTAGCGCGCCAAGGCTTTTTCGACCGTCGCCATATCGGCCAGCGCCAGTTCGGTGTCGATCACTTCGATATCCGAGAGCGGATCGACTTTGCCCGCGACATGCACCACGTTTTCGTCGGCAAAACAGCGCACCACATGCACGATGGCGTCGGTTTCGCGGATGTTCGCGAGGAATTGATTGCCCAGCCCTTCGCCTTTGCTCGCGCCGGCGACTAAGCCGGCGATATCGACGAATTCGACGATCGCGGGCTGAATCTTTTGCGGCTTGACGATTTCCGACAGCGCCGCGAGACGCGGATCGGGCACTTCGACGATGCCGACATTCGGTTCTATGGTGCAGAACGGATAGTTCGCCGCTTCGATTCCAGCCTTGGTCAAGGCGTTGAACAAGGTGGATTTACCGACGTTCGGCAAGCCGACGATACCGCATTTAAGACTCATGATTATTCCTTGGGTTTGTCTTTATTCGCCTTGGCAGGCTGGGTGTTGATCTTCTGCGTCGCCGCATTGAATTCGGCGCGTGCAAGCTGCGGCCAAACGAACAGTGCGCGCTCCAATGCGGCGTCGATCGCCTCGTGCTCGTCGCGCAGCGCGGGCTTCAGTACGTAATTGGCGACTTCGTTGCGGTCGCCGGGGTGGCCGATGCCGACGCGCAGGCGCCAGTAATCTTGCGTGGATAAGTGCGCGGTAATATCCTTGAGGCCGTTATGCCCGCCGAGTCCGCCGCCGAATTTGAGCTGCAATCGCCCCGGCGCGAGATCGAGCTCGTCATGCACCACCAGCATTTCCGCGGGTTGCAGGCGATAGAACTGCATCAAGGCGCGCACCGATT
>DATETD010000286.1:0-4060 GCA_035283885.1 Rhodocyclaceae bacterium | reverse complement strand
GGCGGCTTCGGCCAGTTCTTTGGCTTGCCGCAATTGCGCGGTGCGCACTTCGACCTGCTGTTCGAGGTGGGTGCGATAGTCGCGCAATTCGATGTCGCGGCTTTCGACTTCGTCCAGCATGGCGTTGAAACCCGTCACCAGTTCGCCGATTTCGTCGCGCCGGGAAAGTTCGACGCGGCGGGTATAGTCCTTGTCGTGAGCGATTGCGCGCGTGGTATACGCCAAAATGCGAATAGGATGCGAGATCGAAAGTTGCAGGCGCCGCGCCAGCGCCAGCGCCACGGCGAAGGCGATGACGGTGCCTAAGCCGATCATGCCTAAACCATACAGCACGTTGCGCCACATCATCGACAGGTCGGCTTCGAGCACCAAAACGCCGACGATTTCGCCGTCGAGTTCGATCGGATGTTTGATGACGATGCGATTATCCCAGAACCGTCCGTTGGTTTTACCGGCGACCATCAGATCGGCGCTGTTGGGCGGTGGGCCGACGGCGGGATAGTGGGCGAACAGCACGCCATCGCTCAGAATAATCGCGGCGGCGATCACCTCGCTGCGCGGTTTCAATCCCGACAAGGTCTTGGCGGCTTCGTTGGCGTCGCGAAACTGTACGGCGGCGGCGGTATTGGCGGCGAGTATCTGGGCAATGCCGGTTAGTTGCGAGTGCATTGCGTCGCGATTGCGGCGCATATCCACTACGGCGAAAATCGCCAAATTCAGCAACAGTCCCGCGCCGATCGCCAAACCGATGATCGTCATCAGTTTGGATTGCAACGGCATGTCGCGAAAACGGATTCTCATAGCTTAACTATTTCTTATCGCGCAGATTGCGCGCCAGTTTCAACAGTTGCGCGCTGGCCTTGAGTTGAGCTTGATCCAAAGCCGCACGATTGATTTCGAATTGCAGGCGATTGTCGCTCGTCACTAAGCCGATGGCGCCGCCCGTATCGATAAAGCCGTCGATATCGCCGATGGTGAGGATCGGCAGCTTGTTCAAGTGGCGCACCGCCGCGCCGCTATGCCGTTCGTCGGCTTCGGCGATAAATACGACCTGACAGGTGCGCGCTTCGTCGTGAGTGACGTTACGGCGAACTTTGATCGGTCGCCCTTGAACCTGACGACTTTCCAGTGCGCTCAAGGCGTCGCCGAAGGTGTCGCGTCCGAGCAGACAAATCGTCACCGGCGCTTCGCGGCTGAGAAAAACGCGTTCGGGCCATTCCACCAAGCGGGCAAAGTTGAGAATAAAAGCCGCCTTGACCTGAGATTCGGCCAGCGGAGTCTGCGCCGGAGTGGCGCCGTTATGACCGAACCACAGACAAAGCGCCAACGCCGGCGCCAAGTCGACTCGTCGCAGACGAAGGGCTTTCAAAATTGCCATTTGGCTTTGAAGTACAGGCCGCGATCGACTTGAGTCGTGTCCGAGCGCACTAAGTCGGGGATGAACTCGCTATGACGGCGCGACAGCAGGTTCTGCCCGACGACGGCAAGTTCCAGCTTCGGTTGCGGACGCCACGCGTAGCGCAGGTCGAGCGTGGTGTAGGCGGGGATGCGGTTGCCTAGATCGTCGCCGATGTCGAGCGCGCCGGTATGACGTAACCATAGATCGAAATAACGGCGCTCGCCGAGTGTGTGGCTGGAGCGCACGGACAGCTGGTTCTTCGGGGCCGTGGCGTCATTGCTGTGGGCGCCGCTCTGATTGTAGGGATCGGCGGTCAGCGCGGTGCTTTTCATCGATAGCAGGGAGTACGAGGTTTGTATCCGCCAGGCATCGAGCGGATGGAAGTCGAGCGAGGCCTCCAGACCGTGCGTTCTGGTCTCCAGAGTACTACTTAATATGACCGGTTGCAGGATATGGGTCGGCGACGGCAAGGGTGTCAGGCTAGGGCTTCCCAGGTAACCGGAACCGAGGTCGCGATAGCGAGTGACGAACGCCGTCACATCGACGAGGAATTGCGAATTGAATTGGTGGCGATAGCCGAATTCCAACGCCGTCGCTTTTTCCGCAGAAAACAGACTCGTGCGACCGGGTTGAAACTGCAACAACTGGGGCAGAGGCAGGGTCGCCGTTGCCGGCGAGACGGAAAGATTGAGCTGCAAATCGACTTCACTGCGGCTTAAAGTGCGCACCCCGCGCGACAGCGAAGCCCAAACCGCTTGCGTGGAGGAGGGCAGCCACATGACTCTAGCGTGAGGTTGCGAGGCGAGTCCGGTGAGCGGATGATGTTCGATGCGCGCGCCGACCATCAGATTCAGCCGATCGGGAATCAGCGCGATATCGTCGTTGACCATCAGACTGATCAAGTGATAGGTCTGGCGTTGGGGGGAATACAGAAACGTCCCCTCGCTCTCGATGTCGTCGCTGGAACGGCGCAGACCGACGCCCCAGATCAGATCGTGATGTTTCGCCAATGGGGCGCGTGTCTGAAAATCCAGATCGACGGTGGTGCGTCGTTCGTGCACCGCCTCGGGCAGGCGGGTGTCGCTATGCGTCAGATAGAGCTGCAAGGCCGATTCGGCGCCGGTGCCAATGTCGTGGCTCAGTTCATGGCGCACCAGTAGATGGCCGCCGTGACCGCGTTGCTTCAAGGTGCGCATCCGTTGTCCGTTGGCCTGAGCGATATCGGGTTCATGCCAGCGATCGTTTTGAAAGCCGTCGTACAGATCGCCGCTGAGCGTCGTTTTATGACCGGGAGCGAACGACCAGTCGCCGCGCCAGCCGATCCGACCGCCTTGCGAGGCGTCGTCGCCGCGTTGGCCGTCGGGATACGTCGCTGCGTCGCGCGCAAAGCCTTTGCCCCAGAGGCGGAAATGTCCCGCGCTGCTTTCGACGCCATGGCGCAGGCTGGCGAAAACGCGTTCTTCGCTGCCGCCGCCTAAGGTGGCTTGCGTCCCCTGCGTGTCGCGTGCGCGCCGGGTGATGATATTGATCACGCCATTCACGGCATTCGATCCCCACAGCGCCGCCGTGGGGCCGCGCACGATTTCGATGCGATCGATATCTTCGAGCAGAGTGTCTTCGTTTTCCCAAATAACACCCGAGAATAGCGGCGAATACAGGCTGCGACCGTCCATCAACACCAGCAACTTGTTGGCGAAGCGTCCGTTGAAGCCGCGCACGCTGACCGCCCAGCGGCTATTGGCCAGGCGTGCGACATTGACGCCGGGGGCCATGCGCAAGGCTTCGGGCAACGACGCGACGCCGGAACGTTCGATATCGTCGCGCGTGATAATGAAAATCGCCGCCGCTACATCTTGCAAATGCTGGGATTTACGCGAAGCGGTCATGACTTCGACGTTAAGCAGATCTTCCAGGCTCAAGTCGATCGGGTTCTGGGCGGACGGGGTGGCGGCGCAGGATGCGGCAAACCGCAGCGCAAGGAAAGCGCCGAGCAGCATAGGATGTTTCATCATGGCGAATGGGTCTCCAACATGGCGTAACGACGAAAGTCGGCGCTGGCGGGACGGCTGCAACGCTGGTTCGACATCATGAATGCGCCGGTAAAGCGAACCAGAATTCGCTGCCGTGTTCGGGCGAACTGATCAAGCCGATCTGTCCGCCCATGCGTTCGATCAGATTCTTGCACAAGACTAGGCCAATGCCGGTTCCTTCGACCTGCGCCGTGGCCTCCAGGCGCGAAAACGGTTGAAACAGCTTCCGTTGTTGATCGAGCGGAATGCCGGGGCCGTTATCGCGCACCGTGATATGCCATGCGCTTTCGTGTTTATAGCAGGAAACCTGCACGCTGCTTTTTTCCGGATTGTATTTAATGGCGTTCGACAGCAGATTCAGCAACACCTGCTTTACGCGCACGCGGTCGGCGCGCACCATGGCGCCGCGGCAATGTTCGTCCGCAATCAGCCGAATTCGGCGTTTTTGCGCCTGGGGTTTGTTGACATCCTTCCCCGGCTGAAGCCGGGGGATTCCTACGGCGCTCATGCGGATACCGCCTGAGTCGCTTCGGTGGGTTCCTGCTTCACGGAGCGGCCTGACTGCACCGGCTCTCCACAGGCTAACGCGGCATGCCCTGCCGCTAAGATATTCATCGCGCCAACATAGTCG
>DATETD010000285.1:0-2449 GCA_035283885.1 Rhodocyclaceae bacterium | reverse complement strand
GCTTCGACTGGGCGTGACTGCCGCCGATTTTGAACGTATCGGGACTGATGCGCCCGCCCAGATAGCCGGTCAAGGCCGCCGCGACGACGATGGCCGGGAAGGGGATATCGAGCGCAAAGATCGCCACGAACGAGGCTGCGGCGATTCCCCATAGCCAATGGTTTTTGAGCGCGCGCGAGCCGATGCGATGCGCGGCTTGCACCACGATCGCGGTGACCGCAGGTTTGATGCCATAGAACAGGCCGGCGACCAGCGCAAGATCGCCGTAAGCGATGTAAATCCACGAGAGAAAAATCAGTATCGCTAGCGAGGGCAACACGAACAACACGCCCGCCGCGACGCCGCCCCAGGTGCGGTGCATCAGCCAGCCGATATAGGTCGCGAGCTGCTGCGCCTCCGGCCCCGGCAGCACCATGCAGTAGTTGAGCGCATGCAAAAATCGCCGCTCGGAAATCCAGCGACGTTTTTCGACTAGCTCTTGATGCATGATCGATATTTGCCCCGCCGGGCCGCCGAAACTGATCAAGCCGAGTTTGAGCCAGAAGGCGAACGCCTGCCAAAAGCCGACCGGCGGCGGTAGCGCCATGTCGGCGATGGTCTGGGATTTAGCTGGGTTCATGCTGGGGCGATCCTTTTTCGAAGTGAGTCGGTAGCTGTAGGCGGCGATGGCTTTGGCTGACCGCACGTCGCCCACGTCATTATCGACGTGGGCGGACGGATTAAGCCAGATAATCCGTTCGACGCTGGCGTCGGGTAGCGCTCTGGGCGATTTCGTCGCGCAGCGAGCCGAAGCGCAAAAACAGTGCGGGAACGACGACCATGTTGAGCAGCGTCGACGACAGCAAGCCGAACAGGATGACGACTGCCATCGGCGCCTGGATTTCGCTGCCGGGTTGGCCGGCCGATAAGGCCAGCGGCGCCAAGGCGAGACCGGCGGCGAGTGCGGTCATCAGGATCGGCGCCAGCCGTTCTTCCGCGCCGCGCTTCACGGCGCTTAGTACGTCGGTCGCGCCCTCATGCTCGACCAGATGATGGATATGTGCAATCATCATGACGCCGTTGCGCGTGGCGATGCCGAATAGCGTAATGAAGCCGATGATCGACGCCACCGACAACACGCCGCCGGCGACATAAACGCCGATCACGCCGCCGATCAGCGCCAGCGGCAGGTTGAGCATGACGACCGCCGCATCGCGCGCCGAATGAAACGCGACGTAGAGCAGCAGGAAGATGCCCGCGATGACCGCGATGCCGAGCAAAGCCAGGGTGCGCGAGGCTTCTGCGGCGCTTTCGAATTGACCGCCATATTCGATATGGTAGCCGGACGGTAGCTTGAGCTGGGCGTCGATGGCGGTTCGCATGTCGTCGACGACGCTTTTCAAGTCGCGACCGGCGACGTTGGCCATCACGACCATTTTGCGTTGCACGTTTTCGCGGCTGATGAAGTAGGGGCCGCGGTCGTTGCGAATCTCGGCCAGCGCCGACAGCGGCAGACGGATGCCCGAGGGCGTGCCGATCGGCGTCGCCCGGAGGGTTTCGATCGATTCGCGCACCGCCGGGTCGTAACGCACCACTAAATCGAAATTGGCCTGTCCTTGCAGGATTTGCGACACGGTCGCGCCCGTATAGGCGGCTTCTAGCGTCTCGGCGGCTTCGGCCATGCTCAGGCCGTAGCGCGCCAGGATATCGCGGCGGAACTTGACCGTAAGGAACGGGATATCGTTCTGCAATTCTTCGGCGACATCCACCGCGCCTGGAATCTTGACCGCGATCTCCTTGGCCTGCTTGGCGAGGCGGCGCAGTTCGTAAAGATCGGGGCCGAAGATTTTTACCGCGATATTCGAACGGCTGCCGGAAAGCATATGGTCGATGCGATGCGAAATCGGTTGGCCGACCGTGACGTTCATGCCCGGCAACACCGTCAAGTCACGGCGCAGCGCGGCGAGAAATTCCTCCTTGCTGCGTGCGCCCATCTTCAACGAAACCTCCATTTCGGAGGCGCTGACATCCATCGCATGGGGGTCGAGCGGCGCATTGCCGGTGCGGCGCGCCGTCGCCACCACTTCGGGATGCGACAGCAGGATGGTCTCGATTTGCCTGCCGAGCCGATCCGATTCCTCCAGCGAAGTTCCCGGCAAGGTGGCGGCGCCGATCGTCAGCGAGCCTTCGTTGAAATCCGGCAAGAAGGATTGCCCCGCCAGCATCAAACCGGCGACGGCGGGGATCAAGGCGAGCGCCGCCACCGCGCCGACCGCTTGCCAGCGCATGACGGTGGCGTCGAGGATGCGGCGGTAGCCGCTTTTGAGCGCTTGCAGCAACGCCGATTCGTGCTTGTTGCGCACGGTTTTCGCCATCGGCAGCAGCAGCGAAGCGAGTACGGGCGTGACCGTAATCGCCACCAGCAGCGAGGCCGCCAAGGAAATGACATACGCCGCGCCCAAGGGCGCCA
>DATETD010000284.1:0-5652 GCA_035283885.1 Rhodocyclaceae bacterium | reverse complement strand
TGTCGGCGGCGCATCCGGCAAGGAACGCCACGACAGCAAGAAAAACGACGCCGACCGCCCTATGCAGCCATCCCAAACGGGGAAGCTGGGCGAACGATATCGATTTCAGCCGGCGAGTTCCGATTTTTGACGTAGGCATGTTGAAGGTAGCGCGATGCGGCGACCGTTTAATCTCGCCCCGCCGGATTTTGCCGGATAATAGCGCCGCTATGGGTTTTATCCGACCGCTTCCCGACCTCTTGATCAGCCAAATCGCCGCTGGCGAGGTGGTCGAACGTCCGGCTTCGGTGCTGAAAGAGTTGCTCGAAAACAGCCTAGACGCCGGCGCGACCAAGATCGATGTGCAGCTCGAAGAGGGCGGCGTGCGCTTGATCCGCGTCGCCGACGATGGCTCGGGCATCGTGCCGGACGACTTGCCGCTGGCGCTGGCGCGTCATGCAACCAGCAAGATCGCCAGCCTCGACGATCTGGAAAGCGTCGCCAGTTATGGCTTTCGCGGCGAAGCGCTGGCGTCGATCGCTTCGGTCGCGCGGGTGACGCTGACCAGCCGACATGCGAGCCAAGATCACGCCTTCCGCTTGCGCAGCGAAGGCAGCCAAGCCGGCGTGCGCCAACCGGCGGCCTTGGCGGCGGGAACGGTGATCGAGGTGGCGGATTTGTATTTCACCACGCCGGCGCGGCGCAAGTTCCTGAAAACCGATGCGACCGAATTCGCGCATTGCGACGAAGTGCTGCGCCGCATGGCGCTGGCGCGTCCGTCGGTGGCGTTCGGCTTGACGCACAACCATCAAGTCAAGCGCCGTCTCGTCAGCGCCGACTTTTCGCGCCGCGCGCAGGAAATTATCGGCGAGGACTTTTTCCCGCATGCGCGCCCGGTCGATGTCGCGGCGGGGCCGGTGCGCCTCAGCGGCTTGGCGGCCTTGCCGGCGTATTCGCGCGCAGGACGCGACGAACAATATTTCTTCGTCAATGGCCGTTTCGTGCGCGACAAACTGCTGATGCATGCGGCGCGCCAAGCCTGGGAGGATGTGCTGCATGGCGCGCGCCATCCGGCCTATATCTTGTTCCTGGATGTGGAGCCGACCGCCGTCGATGTCAATGTGCATCCGGCCAAGACCGAGGTGCGCTTTCGCGACGCCAAGGGCATTCACCAATTCGTCTTCCACGCCTTACAGCAAACCTTGGCGCGACCGCTAACCGGCGTCGCGGCGCCTGCGCCTGCATCTGCGTCACCCCCCCTATCCACGAACGCGCCATCGACATATCCGACGACCTATGCCGCCCGTCAGGCCGCCTTGCCGATCGCCGAACCGGCGGTGCGTTCTTATCTGGAATTGGCGCAAGCGGCGACGCGCGACGGTATGGTTGCAACGCCAACATCATTCACACCGACAACGCCCACGCCGACGGCGACCTTGGCGACCCCGCCATTGGGCTATGCGCTGGCGCAACTCCACGGCATCTACATCCTGGCGCAAAACGACGCCGGACTGATACTGGTCGATATGCATGCGGCGCACGAGCGCATTCTGTACGAAAAACTCAAAAATAATATCGCCGCCGGGCCGCCGCCGATGCAGACCTTACTCGTGCCGATGCTGCTCGCAGCGAGCGAACTGGAGCGTGCGACCGCCGCCGAGCAGAGTGAAACCTTGTCGGCGCTGGGTTTCGAACTCGCCGCCGCCGGCCCGAAGGAACTGGCGGTGCGCGCCCTACCCGCCTTACTCACCGGCGGCAACGCTGTGGCGCTGGTACGCGCCTTGCTCAAAGACCTGGCCGAACATCCGGCCAGCCGAGTGGTCGAAACCCAACGCAACGCCTTATTGGCGACCATGGCCTGCCACGGCGCGGTGCGCGCCAACCGCCAACTGAGCGTGCCGGAAATGAACGCCTTATTGCGGCAAATGGAAAACGTAGACCGCGCCGACCAATGCAACCATGGCCGACCGACCTGGGTGCAGCTTTCGATCGGCGAACTGGATCGGCTGTTTATGCGCGGACGCTGAAGTACCATGCATCAGGCGTCGTTGCCGAGCAACTTCATCAGCAGTGCGACGACGTGCGGATCGTAGAGCCCGTTTTCGGTTTCGCGCTGGATTTCCTGCAACGCGGCGGCGCGCGCCCACGGGTCGCGATACGGGCGACGCGAAGTCAAGGAATCGTAAGCATCCGCCACCGCGACGATGCGCGCGCCGAGCGGAATCGCTTTGCCGCTCAGTCCATGAGGATAGCCGCTGCCGTTGTAGCGTTCATGGACATGAGTGACGATTTGCTCCATCAGCGGATTTTCATAACCCAGCTTGCGTAAGGCGCGACGACTTTCGAGCGGGTGCTGCTTGATGAATTCGAATTCGCCGGGCGAAACGTTGTCGCCGCGATTCAGAATATGGTGCGGGACGATTTCCTTGCCGATATCGGCCAAGAAGGCGGCGTTCATGATATGGGTCTTATCGGGTTCGCCGATATCGAGCAAGCCCGCCAGCGCATAAGACAGCACCGCGACGACGCGCGAATGGCCGATGCTGTTGTCCATCACCTCGACCGGCAGGATAACGTCGTTAGGAATCTTGATCAGATCGCCGACGCCGCGATAGTCGGCATAAAACGTCGCGGGTATCTTGCGCGGATCGCGTAGCGGATCGCGCAAACCGATCGCCTCGAAAACTTCGACGCGTTGACGCCGCCCCTTGACGCTGATTCGCTCCTGATCCTTAAGCTGCAAACCGGCTTCGGCATACGCCACTTTGAATGGCGTGCTGGTAGGCTGCAACTTGAGCGCAGCTTCCAAATGCTCCATCGCATGCGCCGGTTCGTGCAACGCCAGATGCAGCGAGGCGACGCGGTAATGCAGATCGGCATCGTCCTGATTTTGCTCCAGTTGTTCGAGCAAGGCTTCGAGTTCCAGTTCCAGGCGCACATCTTCCGGGTCGTGCGCGGCGCTGAACTGCCGCAGGCGACGCGCCTCGATAAAATCGATTACGCCATCGTAGGTATGCTTATCGATCAGTACGCTGCCGGGAGTGCAGGCTTTTTCCAGCCGTGCGGCCAGATTGACCACATCGCCGATCGCCGTATACGTCTGACGACGGAAACCGATCAGCCCGGTGAATACCTGCCCCGAAGCGATGCCGACCCGCATCTGCCACGGATAGGATAAACGGCTAAGCTGCTCTTGCAGTTTGAGCCCGGCCATCACCGCCATGGTGCGATGGGTGACATAATTGATCGGCGCGCCGAATTCGCACATGATGCCGTCGCCCATGTATTTGTCGATATGCCCACGATAGGTTTGAATAATCGGTTCGACATCGCGCAGATAGCGGTTGAGCTCGGAAATCACCTCTTCCGGCGGATGCTTTTCGGAATACGAAGTGAAATTCACCAGATCGGAAAACAGGATGCTGACATCGCGTTTTTCATTGCGCAATTGTCCTTCGATCATCAGATTGACCACCGTCGGGTCCATGGTGGCGTAGAGCGCAGTTTCCACCTTCTGCTTCATATTCTCCATGGCGTTGCGCGAGCGCTCCAGTTCCAACGTGCGTTCGCGCACGCGCAACTCCAGGTTTTCCGTGTGATCTTTCAATGCGTTATGAGCGGCGGCAAGTTCCGCCTGATGGGTCTCCAATTCGCTATTCATCGTCGACATCACATGGATGCGCTCGCCCAGCCGCTCGCTGAGCCGCCCGACTACCGCGCCGGCGATAATCAGAAAACCGCCCCAAATCGCCACGTGGGTGGCGATCGAAAGCTCGGTGCCGACATCGAAGAACGACTCGGGAAACAGGTACACATAAGCCGCCACCATCAGCAGACAAAACACCGCCCCGAGCACCGCCATGCGGCGTCCCAAATAATAGGCGCCCAAAATCACGGGAAGGAAGTAGAAATTCAGGAACGCCAGTTTCTGCGGGATGAAATAGTTGATGGTCGCCGTGACCGACAATATGACGAGAACGAAAATCTGTTCGAAATGCCGGTGGATGTAGCGCTTCATATCCTCCATGACAACCCTCCCTTTCACTATGACTGCACACAGTTTAGCTGGATTCGCAATGGATGACGCGAATGCGCGCCCCGGCGTGCGTAGAGCCATCTCGAGTTTTACCGCCTATAATTGTGCCAAGATTACTTTCGGCGCGTAGAGTCGGTTATGGATTCCGTTTCCTCTATCTCCAGTGCGAATCAGTACGGCTTGCAACAGCTTAAGCTGCAGCAGGCGAGGCGCACGGCTGAGCAGGCCGAGCAAACGGCGCAATCGCTAAAAGCCCAAGCCAACGACGCCCAACGCACCGCACAGCAGGCCGATGAAAATGCTCGATCTTTAGCCGTCCAATCCGACCAAGCGCAAGAAAAAGCCGGGCAAGCGCGCCAAGGATTAGCCGTCATCGGCGCCACGCGACAAACGGTCGCCAACATCACGAAAACCGTCGATCAGCAAGCGGCGGCGCGCCTACCGACGGCAACGCAAGACACGGAGACCGCATCGGTAAATACCAGCGTCTCGCCCAGCATCTCAGCCCCTAACCCTAACGCCGCCGCATCGGCAAGCATCGTCACTACCCCAGCGGCAAGCGCGCCCCCAGCGCCGGTAGTGAATAGTCAAGGCCAGATCACCGGCAAAATCATCAATATCACCGCCTAGCCCCCAAAGGAGATCGTCATGGCCACCAGCGCAATTGCTTCCTCTACCGCCGCGCCGCCCGTGCAACAACCGCGCCCCGCTCAGAGAATCGAAGCCGCCCTACCCACAGAAAAACCAGCACAAGCGCAGCCGGCGCAAGCCCAAGCCGCGCCGCCGCCCGAACAACCGCGCCCCGTCACCAACACGCAAGGGCAACGCACGGGAACGCTAATCAACATCTCGGCCTGAGCCATTGAGTCGGCATCATCACGGCGGCTCGGTCGCCATCGCCGCCAAGACCATGTCGCGCGCCTGCGGATCGAGCGCCGCCAGCCGCCGCATATCGGTGTAAAACGCATTCATATCGCCTTGTCGACGGGCGAGCAGCGCGCGAAAAGACGGCACATAGACCTTATATGTGGCGACCGAAGCGATCCGGGCGTTGTCGACACCGCTATCGAACCACCGATCATAGCCTGCCCAGCCGTTCCATTTATTGGTTTTCAACGCGCGATAGTCCGCATCCAGCGCCGCGAACAGTCGCCGCTTGCCGGCACGCCGCGCCTCGACCGTTTGCGTCTGCCGATAAACACGATCGAGCACTTCGCGATAGCGCAGCACCAAATCGACGAATTCCGCCCGACGCTCGCGCACAATGGCATAGACGGAGCGTTCGCGGTCGCTCGCATGTCGCGCCAACCAACGGCGCACGCCCTCCTCCTCGACCGCGACGGCGAACGATTCGTTGAACATCGAATTGCCCTTGATATATACCACCTGATGCGCCAGTTCGTGGAAGATCAGGCGGGCCAGTTCCGCCGACGACGACTGGATGAAGGTATTGAGCACCGGGTCGTCGAACCAGCCTAGCGTCGAATACGCCGCAACGCCATAGACATAGACCTCGTCGCCCTTTCCGCGCAACTCGGCGGCAAACGCCTCGGCGTCTTCGCGCCGATAGTAGCCGCGATAACTCACGCAGCCGACGAAAGGGAAACAACTTTCGCGCGGCTTGAACGAAAACTCGG
>DATETD010000283.1:0-2219 GCA_035283885.1 Rhodocyclaceae bacterium | reverse complement strand
TAGCCACACCGCGATCAATCATCCCGACTTGGTGCGCCAATTGGTGCGGCATTCCTTCAACTGGGGCCAGGCTTTGGCCGCCGAGGAAATCGTTATCACCAACTCCTGCACCGAGGCGATGGCGCTATGCTTGAGCACCGTCGCGCGCCCCGGCGATACGGTGGCGGTGGAGTCGCCCTCGTATTACCTGATGCTGCAACTGCTGGAAAATCTCGGCTTGCAGGCGCTGGAAATTCCCACCCATGCGCAGCACGGCATCTCGGTCGACGCGCTCGAAGTCGCCAGCCGCGAACGGCGCATCGCCGCCTGTCTGCTGGTCAGCAATTTCAACAATCCCTTGGGCAGCCTGATGCCGGACGCCGAAAAAAAGCGTCTGGTCGAACTGGCGGCGGCGCGCCGGATACCGATCATCGAAGACGACATCTACGGCAATCTGCATTTCGGCGCGAATCGCCCATGGCCGATCAAGTCTTTCGATCATGCGGGCAACGTGATGCTGTGCTCCTCGTTCTCGAAAATTCTCAGCCCCTCGTTGCGGCTAGGTTATATCGCCGCCGGGCGTTATCATGCCGACATCCTGATGCGGAAAGCCTTGAACTCGGGTGCGACCAATCCGGTCACTCAGGCGGTGGTGGCGCGCTTTCTCGAATCCGCCGCCTTCGATCGTCATGTGCGCGGCCTGCGTCGCGCCTATGAAAAACAAACGATGCGCATGGCCGAAGCCGTGACCCACTATTTCCCGCCCGGCACGCGACTCTCGCCACCGCAAGGCGGCTTCGTGCTCTGGGTCGAACTGCCCGCCGCCGTGGATAGCTCCACGTTGTACGATAAAGCCATAGAAGCCGGCGTCGCCTTCGTGCCGGGCGACTTGTTCTCCGCCAGCCGGCAATACCGCAACTGCCTGCGGCTGAACTGCGGCAATCCCTGGACGCCGCGCATCGAAGCCGCCGTAGAGCGGCTGGGAAATCTGGTCGCCGCCGCCGCGTCGCCATAGTCGTAGTCCTATCCGTCTCGCCAGCGCCGACTTTTGAGGTTAGCATCGAGCCGAATTTTCAACCCGGAGGCCGCAGATGAAATCGATGATCCTTTCCGCATCTCTCGCGCTACTTGGTCTACTTGGCCCCGCCCTCGCCGCGAGCGCATTGGCCGCCCAGCCGCTGAAAATCTGCGACGACGAAGCCGGTTGGCCGCCCTACACCTTCGTCGATCCGGACAATCCGAAAAGAATAATCGGCGCCTCGGTCGAATTGATGTTCGAGATTTTGCGCCGCGCGGGCTACGAACCGACGATAACCCTGTTGCCCTGGAAACGCTGCCTGGCCGAAGTCGAGACGGGAGCGTTTGCGATGCTGCTGAACGCCTCCTACAGCGAGGAGCGCGCGCAAAATTTTCTACTGAGCCAACCGTATTACACGATGCACAGCGCCTTGTTTTATTTGACGAGCAAGTACCCTGCCCCGCCGAAAATCGCTACGGTCGCCGACATGAAGCAGTATCGCTACTGCGGTTTGCTGGGCTACAACTATACGATGTACGATATTCCACCCGCGCAACTCGACAGCGGAGCGATGGACGAAGCGCGACGCTTCATGAAATTACGGTTGGATCGCTGCGATTTCGTTCTCGGCGACGTCGAGTTGTTGAACAGCTTCGCCGCGATGGGGAAAATCGATCTGAACGGCATCGCGCATATCCCTATCCCCAAAGCCAAACCGAAGGATTTTCATGCAATGGTGTCGAAGACCCCGGCGGGCGGCGCAAAGCTGCTGGCGATCGTCAACGACGGCATCGCCGCGACGAAAACCGATAAAACGTATGCAAAAATCTTCAAGAAATATGGGGTGCAATGACGGTAACCGGCACTCCCGCCCTATTCGTCCCACCGACGCCGACTATTTATTGCTGCAAAAATTCGATCATCATTCGCGATCGACGTACACCGAACATCGCCAGACCCGCCGCGCGCTTGGCGCAGCAATAGTGCCGATTGCAGAGAGTTTTAAGCCCGTGGTCGCGCGCCGCTGCTGATACACTAGCGCCTTTTTTGTAAACCTCGGGGAAACCGATTATTGTCATGTGCGATATTGCAATTTCGATCAGCCTTTTGTCATTAGTGGCCGTGCTCGGCCTCTGGATCGGCAATTGGCGTGTTTATGGAGTGGGGTTCGGCATCGGCGGCGTGCTGTTCGGCGGCTTGTTCGTCGGTCATTTTGTCGGGG
>DATETD010000282.1:0-6746 GCA_035283885.1 Rhodocyclaceae bacterium | reverse complement strand
GGGGGGGAGCCGCTCCAAGCGGCTCACCCAAGCGATGGTCGTATCGACGCGATGCTGTAGGCTAGGCGCTAACCATCCCATCGCTTTATTGCCACGATTGAGGAAGCGCGGCGCACGGTAGCGCGTGCTTCGATTGCGCCGTGCGCGCCGCATTTGCCGCCGCGCCGTCAGCGCCTCGCTGATCTGCCGTCCGCGATGCGTTAGCTCGAACAGGTTCAGGACATTCGCCACAGCGCCGACTTCGCCAGTGTCGGCGTCCGTCGTTTCGCTTTCGCGCACCAAGGCGATGCCCGTTGTCTTGCTGCCCGGATCGAGCTTGATCTTGACCGGCTGCAATGCGCTTTTTTCGACAGTGCGATCCACCAAGCGGATGGCGAACGGAATCAACCGATGGACGCGCGCACGGCCAGAGCCGAGCAGCTTGCGCGCCCGTTTCTCGCTACACGGCATCAGCGGTTTCTTTCGTTTGTCCAACACGAATACTGCCATTTGCATCTCCGATCTACGCGCTTACGCGCCTTGTAACAGAGGCTTTCGCCTCGCTCCCTTCGCCAATGTTCTAACGCAGCTTCGGTTCTTGTGTACCTTGCGACAGACCGTTTCGTGCGTACCCTCTGCGTGTCTGCTTCTGTCGCTTTCAGAGCTTGGGACTAAGGAAGCATCCCAAGGTGAGTCGTGTACTTCGTTAAAACGTAGTCCGATGTCCTGGACTCAGGCTGATCAATCAGGACTTGCTTCACACAAGTCCCCACCTTGGCTAGCTAGGTGGTGGGTTATTGACCGATAAATCTCCTTGGGGTTTTTCAGCACCGGATCGACGTCGCGCCAACCCTCGGCCTCCAAACGGCTGAAAAAACAACTGCGCCGCCCAGTATGACAGGCGATACCGCCCGTTTGTCGAATTTTCATCAAAACAACGTCTTGGTCGCAGTCAAGACGCAGTTCGAGCACCTGTTGCGTATGGCCGGACTCTTCGCCCTTATGCCATAAGCGTCCGCGCGAGCGCGACCAATACACGGCTTCGCCAAGCAACGCCGTCTGCCGCAAGGCTTCGCGGTTCATCCAGGCGAACATCAGCACTTCGCCGCTATCGAAGTCCTGAGCAATCGCCGGCAGCAAGCCGTCCGCATCCCAGCGCACCGCGTCGAGCCAAGCCTCGTCCGCCGGCATCGTAAAGCTCATAGCCGCACCTCTATGCCTCGCTGCTGCATGAATTCCTTGGCCTGACGCACGGTGAACTCGCCGTAATGGAAGATGCTCGCCGCCAACACCGCATCCGCGCCGCCGATCGTCACGCCGTCGGTCAGATGCTGCAAATTGCCGACGCCGCCGCTGGCGATCACCGGAATGCTCACGGCTTGCGCAATCGCCGCGGTCAGCGGCAAATCGAAACCCGCGCGCGTGCCGTCGCGATCCATACTGGTCAGCAGGATTTCGCCCGCGCCGAGGCGTTCGACCTCCTGCGCCCAACGAATCGCGTCCAAGCCGGTGTTTTTGCGCCCGCCGTGGGTGAATACGCTCCACTGTCCCGGCGCGGTCTGCTTGGCGTCGATCGCCACCACGATGCATTGCGAGCCGACCTTGCCCGAGGCCTCGGCGACGAGCTGGGGATTGGTCACCGCCGCCGTATTCATGCTGACCTTGTCCGCGCCCGCATTCAACAAGCGACGCACATCGGCCACCTGGCGCACGCCACCGCCGACGGTCAACGGGATGAACACGCGCGACGCCACCGCTTCGACGATATGCAAAATAATATCGCGGTCGTCGGAACTCGCGGTAATGTCGAGAAAAGTGATTTCGTCGGCGCCTTGATCGTCGTAGCGGCTGGCGATCTCGACCGGATCGCCCGCATCGCGCAGTTCGACGAAATTCACGCCCTTGACCACGCGCCCGGCATTGACGTCGAGGCAAGGAATGATGCGTTTAGCCAGCATACGCGCGTTCGCCTAGTTTCCGGACAGACGATCCGCCTCGACCTGGGCGGACTTGAAATCCAGCGTGCCTTCGTAAATCGCGCGCCCGGTGATCGCCGCCTCGATGCCGTCGCTCTGCACCGCGCATAAGGACTCGATATCCTTGATGCACGCGATGCCGCCCGAAGCGATCACCGGAATGCGCAAGGCTTGCGCCAATTTCCGCGTGGCCTCGATATTCACGCCCGAGAGCATGCCGTCGCGGCCGATATCGGTATAGACGATACCTTCGACGCCGTAATCTTGAAATTTTTTCGCCAGATCGATCACGTCGTGCCGCGTCATCTTCGACCAACCGTCGACGGCGACCTTGCCGTCTTTGGCGTCCAAACCGACCAGGATATGACCCGGAAAGGCGCCGCAAGCGTCGTGCAGAAAGCCGGGACTTTTGACCGCCGCCGTGCCGACGATGACATAACTCACGCCATCGTCGAGGCAGCGTTCTATCGTGTCGAGATCGCGAATGCCCCCACCAAGCTGCACGGGGATTTCGTCGCCGACTTCGGCCAAAATCGCCTTGATGGCGTTTTCGTTTTTCGGCTTGCCCGCAAAGGCGCCGTCGAGATCGACCAAATGCAGGCGACGCGCGCCCTGGTCGATCCAGTGGCGCGCCATCGCCGCCGGGTTTTCCGAAAATACCGTAGCATCCTCCATGACACCTTGTTTAAGGCGCACGCAATGCCCGTTCTTGAGATCAATCGCAGGTATCAGCAACATAGGAAAAAAAGAATAGAACGAAAAAAGAAAAGTCGAGTGTATGCGAATTTATCGAAGAATATCGATTATGGCGACCAATGCATAAAATTATTCAATAACTGCAAACCGGCGCGCGCGCTCTTCTCCGGATGAAATTGCACGGCGAAGATATTATCCCGAGCGACGGCGCTGGTAAAGGGAAGGCCGTAGTCCGTCGTGGCGGCGATCAGTTGCCGCGCTTGCGGCGCGACATGATAGCTATGGACGAAATAGAACCGGGCGCCGTCGTCGATATCCCGCCATAGCGGGTGGTCGATCTGCTGCTGCACACGGTTCCAGCCCATATGCGGCACTTTCAAGCGCCCCGTCGGCGTCTGCATCGCCTCGCGCGCAAAACGCGGCACTCGACCCGGCAGGATTTCCAGACCCTGCGAGCCGCCCTCTTCGGCTTCGCCGAACAACATCTGCAAGCCGACGCAGATGCCGAGGAAAGGCTTTTGCGCCGCGGCGCGGCACACCGCCTCGCGCAGGCCGCGCGCGACCAGTTCGCGCATGCAATCCGGCATGGCGCCTTGCCCCGGCACCACGACGCGATCCGCTGCGGCGATCTCGCCCGCATCCGCCGTCACCCGCACCGTCGCTGCGGGGGCGACATGTTCGATCGCTTTGGCGACCGAACGCAGATTCCCCATACCATAATCGACTACCGCTACCGTACTCATAAGACACGCTCTATGCGCAAATCCGCTCGGAAAAAATTATCACTAGAAGGGTTCAAAGCGGGATTCAGAGCGAACCCTTGGTCGAGGGCACCGTCCCCAGCGCGCGCGCATCCGGCTCCACCGCCATACGCAAAGCACGGCCAAATGCCTTGAACACCGTTTCGGCCTGATGGTGGGCGTTTTCGCCGCGCAAGGCGTCGATATGCACCGTAATTGCCGCATGATTGACCAGCCCTTGGAAAAACTCGCGCACCAGATCGACATCGAAATTGCCGACCGCCGCACGCGTAAATGGCACATTGAACGTGAGGCCGGGACGCCCCGAGAGATCGACCACCACGCGCGACAAGGCTTCGTCGAGCGGCACATAGGCATGCCCATAGCGCCGCAAGCCTCTTTTGTCGCCCCAGGCTTTGGCCAGGGCTTGACCCAGTGTAATCCCCACGTCTTCGACCGTATGATGGGCGTCGATATGCAAGTCGCCCTGAGCTTCTATGGTTAGATCGATCAAGCCATGACGGGCGATCTGATCCAGCATATGATCGAAAAAACCGATTCCGGTTTTCAACTCGGCGACCCCGGTTCCATCGAGGTCGACAGCCGCACGAATGCGGGTTTCAAGGGTGTTGCGAGAAACGTCGGCGTGCCGCATGGCGGTCTTAGGATCGAATTGGAAAGTTCGTCATGATACCATCGGGGAGTGGAATTACCATCGCCCTCGCGTGCGGGAAATGCATTTT
Source organism: Rhodocyclaceae bacterium (assembly GCA_035283885.1). Classification (GTDB taxonomy): domain Bacteria; phylum Pseudomonadota; class Gammaproteobacteria; order Burkholderiales; family Rhodocyclaceae; genus DATETD01. The sequence goes on along the minus strand of DATETD010000282.1, from coordinate 2,612 downwards.
TTTGCCGAGCCGTCTCGCCAGCGCTACAGCGCCCCTTGAAAAGTCGGCGCTGGCGGTACGGCTCGACCGCCGCTGCCGGACGACTCCATGCTTAAACCCTAAAATAACCGTAGGTGAATACCAGCGGGCGCGTTTGCGATAAACTGCCGCCGCTTATGACCTCGCCCCACCCGCCATCCTCCCGGCAAATGCCGAAAAACCTCAACTACTTACGATGAAATCAGGCTACGCACGACTCGCCCTGAGCGCCGCATTGAATCTAGCATCCGGTTCGGTCTGGGCCGAGACCCCGGCGGTCGAATTCGCCGGCTCGGGCTTCCTGAGCTTGGGACTGGGAAAAATGTTGAGCGGCACGCGCGCCAATGTCGGCGATTTCGAATGCCCCTGCTTCGCCGCCGACTACGCCCAAGCGGGCGTCTATGACGGACGCAGCGGCCTGCAATGGAAACCCGACAGCAAACTCGGCGTGCAAGGCGTCGCCAGCTTCGAAAACAAACGCTTTTCGCTCACCGCTCAAGCCGTGGCGCGTGGCGCGCGCGATGGCCGCATCAATCTCGAATGGTTCTACGGCAGCTACAGGTTGGACGAAACGATCGCCTTGCAAGTCGGACGCAAACGCCTGCCGATGTTCTACTACTCCGATACTCAGGATATCGGCGTCGCCCTGCCCTGGACTCACCTGCCGCCGCAACTCTACGGCTGGGAGGCGGTGAATTACAACGGCGCAAATCTGACGATCCAGAATCAGTTCGGCGGCTGGAGCAGCACCTTGAATCTACTGATGGGTGCGGAAAACATTAAAGACGCAGGCTACGACAGGATTTACTATGGTCGCCGCAGCCGCACCGACGTCAAATGGAACAACATCCTCGGCGGCGATTTAACCTTGCAAAAAGAGGGGTTCGAAACGCGTTTGGTGTATATCGAATCGGATACGAGCCTGCGTAAAGTCACCGGGCCATGGGACGCGACCATCAACGATTACGACTCAAGCCTTGCCGATCCGGATTATGTTCCGGCCAAACAACGTATTATGGGAGTCAGCTTCAACGTCGACTACGACGACTGGCTTGCCCGCACCGAGTTCATCCATATCAACCGCCCCGGATTGAATTTTAAGGATTACGCTTACATAATCGCCGGCGGCAAACGCTTCGGCAAATGGCAAACGATGCTGACACAATCGCGTTATCGCGGCACCACCCTCGTCGATCGACTCGGCGATCCCGATGCACTCGAAGGGCATGTCAACGACTCGATCACCGTGCGCTACGACCTCACGGCGTCCAGTGCGATCAAGGCCCAACTCGATATGCAACGCGATAGAAGCGGTCCGCGCTGGAGTATCGGCGGCGGCCCCGCCTACGGCAACGCCAAACTGCTCAGCATCACCTACGACTTGGTGTTCTAATCGAAAATACCTACGGAAAAATCATGAGCCGATTCTGGAGCGAACGGGTGCATCGCCTGCAACCCTATGTGCCGGGCGAGCAGCCCAAGATGACCAATCTGGTCAAACTCAACACCAATGAAAATCCCTACGGCCCTTCGCCGCGCGTGCTCGAAGCGATACGCGCCGCCGTCGACGACTCGCTGAAGCTCTATCCCGATCCGAATGCCGACCGGCTCAAGGCGGCGATCGCGCGCTACCACGGCATCGACAGCGCCCAAATCTTCGTCGGCAACGGCTCGGACGAAGTGCTCGCCCATGTTTTTCTCGCCCTGCTCAAACACGCCCGGCCTATCCTGTTTCCCGACATCACCTACAGCTTTTATCCGGTGTATTGCGGCCTCTACGAAATCGATTACCGCGCCGTGCCGCTGGCCGAGGACTTCAGCCTACGCATCGACGATTATCCGAACGACAACGGCGGCATTATCTTCCCGAATCCGAACGCGCCGACCGGCTGCCTGTTGCCTCTGGCCCAGATCGAAGCTTTGGCGCAACGCTGCCCCGACTCGCTGCTGGTCGTCGACGAAGCCTATATCGACTTCGGCGGCGACAGCGCGATCGCACTGATCGACAACTACGACAACATCCTCGTGGTGCAAACCTTGTCGAAATCGCGCTCGCTCGCCGGCCTGCGCGTCGGCTTCGCCGCCGGCCATCCCGACTTGATCGCCGCACTCGAACGCGTCAAGAACAGTTTCAACTCCTACCCGCTCGACCGTTTGGCAATCGTCGGCGCCGTCGCCGCCTACGAAGACCGCGACTACTTCGAGCGCACCTGTCGCGAGATCGTCGCCACCCGCACGACGCTGGTCGCCGAACTGCGCCAGCTCGGCTACGAAGTCCTGCCCTCCGCCGCCAATTTCGTGTTTGCGCGCCACCCGCAGCGCGACGCCTAAAAGTCGGCGCTGGCGTTACGGCAACGCGGCGTGATCGTGCGCCATTTCAAGCTGCCGCGCATCGAGCAATTCCTGCGCATCACCGTCGGCACGCCCGAACACTGCGCGACCTTGATCGCGGCGCTGCGCGAAATATCGTTCCAATGAAACATCTGGTCATACTCCTAGCCGTCGCATTCGGCGTCTTCGCTGCGTGGCAATTCGCTTCGCCGGCGCAGCGCCGTTGGATGATAGGGGCCTTGCATCGTCACGCTCTCAAGCTC
>DATETD010000281.1:0-2010 GCA_035283885.1 Rhodocyclaceae bacterium | reverse complement strand
TCCGGTTCGATGAGGGGGATGTGGAAACGGGGTCAAGGTTTAGGCTACCAGGAGCCGCCGAGCGAAGTGAGCGGTTACAAACGTACCGAGCCAGCAGCTACCGCGCCACATCTCTACTCTACATGCTCGTCTGGGCATATGGATGAAACCGGAAAAAGCAGTTGTCCGCGAAAAATACGAAAATCACGAAAAGAATCGAATATATATCGATCGTTTGACGCTCGCCGACGAGCGAATAGGCTTCCAGTGCAATACATTGTTTTTGTTCGTGTCTTTCGTGATTTTCGTGGACAGAAGAGGTTTTTAGAATGAAAAAATTTTCCTTGCGCGCTTCGTTGATCGTCATGTTCCTCTCGGCGCTGTGCCTGCATTTGGCGTTCAATGCCGGGCTGGAATATCGCGAGTTGCGTCGGGCGACTATCCTCGAATGACAGCGCGAAGCCGCCGCTCTCCTCGAAAACCTCGCGCGGAATGCGCCGCGCTATTCTCAATCCGAGCTCGAATCGGAAATCGCTTTCATCGCCAAACCGAGCGAAATCGTCGCCTTGGCGCTGGTAGACGCTGCCGGGCAGGTGCGCGCCGGCAACCGACGCGAATGGCGCGGTCGGGACGCCGCGGCAACGATTCCCGAGTTTCTCGCTGCCGAGTTCGCCGCCGTACAGCAAACCCCGGTCGCGCGGCAACGCGCCGAAGCCACAGGCGCGCGCGCGATCGCCTGGCGTCCGTATATAACATCGCCATCGAACGACCCCCCCGGCGCATTTTTTCTGCTGCTGGATCTGCAACCGCGACAAACCGCCTTGTTGCAAGATCTATTGCGCACCCAGGCCTTCAACTGGATCGGCGCCTTGATCCTATTGACGGTGCTTTATTTATGGCTTTCGTATTATGTGGTGCGCCCGTTGGAAACCTTGCGGCGCGAATTGCAATCCTTGGACCCGGCAGGCAATCGACCGATCCGTCAGGCCGGACCGCGCGAAATCACCGCACTGATCCAGGCCTTCAATGAAATGAGCAGCGAGCTGGCGGTGACCTGGCGCGCGATTCCCGACCTGCTGTTCGAAGTCGATCCGCACGGACGCTGCATCCGGCTCACCACCGGACGGCCCGAATTGCTGACGCGCCCGGTGGAAAGTTTTATCGGCCAGCGCGTCGACGAAATCATGCCACCCGCTTCGGCAGCCGTCGTGATGGCGGCGCTCGAAGAGGCCGGACGCGCCGGCGGCGTCTGGGGACGGCAAATCGGCCTCGAAGGCCCCGGCGAACATCGCTGGTATGAATTTTCGGTCGCGCGCAAAGATCGCGGCGCGGGTTTGGCGCCGCACTTCATCGTGTTTTCGCATAACATCACCGGGCGTAAGCACGCCGAAGAACGCCAACGCCTCGCCGCGCGCATCTTCGACGCCAGCCGCGAAGGCATCGTGTTGACGGATGCCGAAGGCGTTATTCAAATGGTCAACCCGGCCTTCGTCGCGATTACCGGCTACAGCGCCGACGAAGCGATCGGCCAATCGGCGCGGCTACTCGACCCGCATCGTCACGGCGATGCGTTCTATGCCGAAATGTGGCGCATGCTGAGTAGCGAGGGCTATTGGGCCGGCGAAATCTGGAGCCGCCGCAAGGACGGACAACCGCTGCCCGAATGGCTGTCGATGAGCGCGATCCGCAACGAAGCGGGCGCGGTGTCGCATTACGTCGGCGTATTCACCGATCTGCGCGAACTCAAGGCCAGCCAAGCGCGGATTCACGACCTGGCCTGGCATCATCCGCTGACCTCCTTGCCCAACCGCGCGTTTTTACTGACGCGCATGGAAGAAGCGGTCGGCGTCGAAACCAAAACCGGCAAGCGCGGCTTCGCGTTGATGCTGATCAACTTGCGCGGCTTCCAGCGCGTCAATGCGAGCTACGGCATCGAAGCCGGCGACGCGGTACTGCGCGAAGCCGGGCGACGTGCGGTGAATGCGGCGGCGGGGCGTTTGGTCTGTCATCTCGACGGCGACGAATTCGGCG
>DATETD010000280.1:0-3076 GCA_035283885.1 Rhodocyclaceae bacterium | reverse complement strand
CGATCTCCAACTCGACCTCGCACAGCGCGGCGACGACATTGCTGCCCATCGCGTAGTCTTTACCGAGCGCTGCGACGCGGATCAAGGGATCGCTCATCGGCGCTCAGAAAAGCCGCGGGCCGGGCATGCTGGGCGGTTTATTCCCCGCCGCCGTCAGGCCGACGATCACTTCGCGCCCTTCGGTCAGCTCTTCGCTATGGATTTCCGTCATGCTGCCGTCGCTCAAGCCTAATTTGACCGCAATCGTTTGGGGTTTTCCCGTCGAGTCGACGACCCATACGCGGCCACTGCCGCCGCCTTGGAAAGTCGGCGCTGGCGGGACGGATCGCGATGGCGCAGGATTCTTGTCCTCCGCGCCGTTGGGTGGGCGGAATCGTAAGGCGGCGTTCGGCGTCTTAAGTACCGATTCGGCCTGAGCCGTAACGATGCGCACATTCGCCGTCATGCCGGGTAACAGGTTCAGCGACGGATTGGGCGCGGAAACGATCACGGTATAGGTCACCACATTCGACACCACGGTGGCGGCTTTGCGAATCTGCCGTACTTCGCCGCTAAATTGGCGACCGGCGAAGGCATCGACGCTGAAACCGGCTTTTTGCCCGACGCGAATCCGACCGACATCGGCTTCGTCGATCGAGGTGTCCACCTGCATATCGCTCAAGTCTTTGGCGATGACGAACAATTCGGGCGACTGCAAGCTGGCGGCGACGGTTTGGCCGGGTTCGATGCTGCGCTTGACCACACTGCCGTCGACCGGCGATTTGATGACGGTGCGATCCAGATCGATACGCGCCTGCGCAAGCTGCGCCTGTCGTTGCTTGATTTGCGCTTCGCTGCTTTGTACTTGGGAATCGGCGACCTGCACTGCGGCTTTCGCTAAATCGAATGCGGTTTGCGCCTTGTCGCGTTCGGCGCCCGCGATGAAATTCTTTTCGAGCAGCGACTGCTTGCGATGCAAATCGCGCTGCGCGTCCGCCAAGTTGGCGCGCGCGCGTAGCCGTTCGGCGTGCTGTACGCCTAGACTGGCGCGCGAGGCGTCGAGATCGGCTTCGGCCTGACGCACGCGGTGCTGGAAGGTTTCGGGATCGAGGCGGGCGATGGTCTGACCGGCTTTGACTGGCGAATTGAAATCGACGAGGATTTCCTTGATCTGGCCGGAGACTTGCGAGCCGACTTGCACCGAAACCACAGGATTCAGCGTGCCGGTCGCGGCGACCACGGCAGTCAGCGGCCCCTTTTCGATCTTGGCCAATTTGTATTTCGGGGCGTCGCCGACGTTATTGAAAAAACGCCAGCCACTGTAGCCCGCGCCGCCCAGAGTCGCCAAGGCCAGTGCGGTCAGTGCGATACGTGTGGATGTCTTCATGGCGCTATTGTAATACACGAGGGCGCATCGCCGACAAACGCCGCTAAGTAGTCATACTGTATAGTATATATCAATGGGCTAGCGACTTGAGAGGCTTTTTCCGCCTATATCCTTGGCGATAAGCTACAAAAGCGCAAATAGCTTGACAGCGACAATCGGCGGCTTGTATAAATGAGGATATCGATTTGATTTATAAGCCGATGGCGCGGCTAGGGTATCGTTGCCGAGTATGAGCCGCGTCGTCGATAATGTTGCAGCACACAAAACAAGGAAAACTAAGCATGGTTAACAAGACGTACGGTAGGCGATTGACGGCATGGGTGGCGGGAGGCGTCGCGCTGATGTCGATGGGTGGGGCGGCGGCAGCCGAGGAGGATGGTAAGTGGACGTTCGGCGGAGCCTTGCGGACGCGGTATGTGAACCAATACGAGCCAATTTATGTGTCGTCACACGCGAGACGCTATGATTTCGAAGCATTGATTATAAAAGCGGGATACGATTCGAGCACGGTGTTCGGGTCGGCGGTTTATCGTTTCACGACGTGTTGCTCCAAAGGAAAAATGCGTATTGGCGATCTTGGATTCTTTACCGAAGCCTATGCCGGATATAAGATAAGTCAACAGTCGCAAGTGATTGGCGGCATGAATCTGATCCCATTCGGCTTGATGCCTTTCGCCAGCTCGTCGTGGTACGAAACGATGGCGAATCAGGCGGGTTTGGAGGATGTCCGCAACCTGGGGATTAAATTCGTCCATACCGAAGGACCATTCAACATCCAAGCAGGATATTACGTCGGATCGATGCCGAATGGTCATAATATCGATGCGAACGAGAAACGCGATGTCGACCGCTATTCGCCGAATGTCGTCAACACCGGCGTGCGCGATGGCACTCAAAGCAATAATCGCGAAAAGGATATGATTTCGGCGCGAGTCACCTACAAAATTCCGCATAGCGAGTCAAGCAGTTCCGAAATCGGCGCTTCGGCGCTCCATTCGACCATCCATAACTTGGATACATTGCAAGACGGCTCGAGAAATGCAGCCGCCATTCACTACGACGGTAAATTCGGACAGTGGCGAGGACGTTTCCAATTCGCCAATCAGAATTTCAACATCCATAACCCGGCAACGTATAAAGATAAGAACGATACGATCAACCTCGGTTATTTCGGTTATGCTTATCCCGTTGCAGCGAAGGGCAATATTTATTCTTTCGACTTGAATTATAGCGTTGCCGAAAAATTCGGCGATATCAGCGATATACAGCCGTTTGTAACGTATAGCCGTTTCGACAAGTCGATTGGCGGATTCAGGGATTCGATTCAGTTGATATATGGCGTTTCATTCACCTACAAATTGCTGGACATACCTCTTGCCGTGCATATGGAGATGCGCGATGGGAAGGATATGGAGGATTTGGATGCCGGCATTGGCAGGAAAAAACGCCAGTTTATGACGAATATTGCTTATTATTTCTAATGGACGATTTATGATAAAGAATATCCTGGTGGTGGCGATCGCATCTTCTTCGATGTTTGTTCATGCCGGCCCCGTTCAATTGGTCACCGGCGACGACTATGCGCCCTATGCCGACAGTAAGTTGCGTGAGGGCGGGCTGACGACGGAATTGGTGAAGAAAGCTTTTACCGAAATGAAGCAGGAGATCAAGATCGAATGGCGTCCTTGGGCGCGGGGCTTGGCCGAGACC
>DATETD010000279.1:0-8475 GCA_035283885.1 Rhodocyclaceae bacterium | reverse complement strand
TGAGCGCTGAGCGACGAGGTATTGGTATTGATGACTGAGGCCATGATGTTCTCCTTGCTATTCGGTAAGATGTATTCCTGTCATGGTGTCCAGTGATTACCGACAGGCGCCGAGCACTTGCTCTTAGGGCTAGTTATCGGTCGCGCCAGGAAATACTTTAGCGAAAATGTGCGGAGAAAATCGAAAAGCGCCCGCCCAGTCGATGGGCGGGGTTTGAATCTATGTCGAATTGACAGTTAACTCATTATTATTGCAGGAGTTTCAGCACTTGATTGGGTAGAGCGTTGGCCTGCGCCAACATTGCCGTACCGGCCTGTTGCAGGATCTGGTTGCGGGTCAATTGAGCGGTTTCCTGCGCGAAGTCGGCGTCGCGAATCCGCGAGCGCGCCGCGCTCAGGTTTTCCGAGTTGGTTTGTAGGTTGGCGATCGCTCCTTCGAAGCGCGATTGCAAGGCGCCGTAACGCGCACGTTGGCTGTTGATTGCGGCAAGTGCGGAATCGGCGATCGATAGCGTGCGATTGGCGGAGTCTATGGTGCTGACATCCAGCTCGGCGGTGCGTTGCAGTGAAGCGGCCAGCGTGATTGTCGAAACCAAGAAGCCGGTAAATGGCCCGCCGTTGCTGTCGTCGGCCGAAAAAGATTTATCCGAATCGATCGTGAGTTGGCCGGTAATCCAAGAGCCTTCGCCGCCCTCCCAGGTGCCGTTGGCGATCGAGTTGCTGCCGCGAGGAATGGTGACCGGTGTGGCGTCGTGCACAAAGCCGGCGGCATCGACCCCCGTGCCGTTGTCGATCGCGCGCGCATCTTCGAATACGACATCGGTGGCCGATAGATTATTGATGCGAATATCTTTTCCAGTGCTGTTGAATAATTGAATGCCATAGTTGCCGCGGTCGGTTTTCATCACTTGGGCGGTAAAGCCGGTTTTGCCGGCGGCGTCGTTGAAGGCTTGGGCGGCGGTGTTGAGTTGATCGGCGTTATTGATCGAGCCGGTCGAACCGCCGGTAGTGAACGACACCGTGGTCCAGCCGCCGGCGGGCGGCGTCGTGCCGTCGTTGGTGGTATCGGTCGATAGGTAGAATGAATATGTCGTGTTTTGTTGGAAGCCGTTGGCGCCCGAGTTGGCGTCGTCGGCGCCCAAAATAAATTGGGTGGTGGCGCTTGCCGTTACGCCCAATTCAGCCTGATTGATGGAAAAGGCCATATCGGCGGCCGAGGCGCCGGCGGGATAGGTCAGCACCTTGCTACCGCTGGAGGTGGTTACGGTGAGTTGCCCTGCGGTGACTAATGAATTCGGGCTGGCGATCTGCGTAGGGTTGGCATTCGCGGCGGAGCCTTTGATCAGATCGCCGCGCCCCGACTGTGTGGTGGCGGGCAGCGAGCCGATACGGAAGTTGCCGTAGGCATTGGTGGTGAAGTTGGTCGACGTCGCGGTGATGTTCTGATTGGCGTTGGCGCCGATTTGGAAAATCGCGGCGGTGAATGAGCCGTCGAGCAATTTTTGTCCGTTGAACTCGGTCGAGCTGGCGATGCGCTGTAGCTCTTGCAGCAACTGCTGGACTTCGCCGTTGAGGGCGGTGCGGTCGGTGGCGGAGTTGGTGGCGTTGAGCGATTGCACTCCGAGTTCGCGGACGCGTTGCAGAATATCCGACGAGGATTGCAGCGCGCCTTCGGCGGTTTGCGACAGAGAAATTCCGTCGTTGGCGTTGCGTCTCGCCTGATCGAGGCCACGCACTTGGGTGGTCATACGCTCCGAGATCGCCAAACCTGCCGCATCGTCCTTGGCCGAATTGATGCGCACGCCTGAAGACAGGCGTTGCAAGGATATTTGCAGATCCATTTGGGAGCGGTTCAGGTTGCGCTGGGAATTCAGCGATGCGACATTGGTGTTGATAATCTGTGGCATGACATTTCTCCTGGAGATACGTTTGCGGCGCGCTTATCGGTTGAATTGCGTTGCGGTCTCGCGATGCTTCAGCAATCGGCGTGCCAACGATTAGTTATGGGGTTTTAGCTGACTTATGACAGAAGATGCGGCATGTTTGTCGAAATATAAGGAAATTCTTGCCGCGCCCCGGCGATCTTTTCCCAGGTGACGACGATGTCGTAGGAGGGGGCGTTGCGTCGTAGCGAGCGCATAAAATTTCGGCTGGCGGCGTTGGGCGAGGCCAGTCGCTCGGCCTTGGCTGTCAGCATGGATTTGATGTCGGCGATGGCTTCGGCGCGGTAATGGCGGGCGGTCGGCGCGTCGAGCCAGGCGCGCAATGCTTCGCGGTCGGGGCGAAGCCAGTCGTTGGCGTAGGTTTCCCAATGAACCGCAAGATAGTCGGCGAAATAGGGTTCGCCGGTTTCCAGGCTGAAATGCACCGCATCGAGTACGGCCAGTAGATCGTCCGGGTCGCGCAGGGCGTCGGCAATTCGTGTGGCCTGATGGAGTTCGATTTGCCCGAGCAGGGCGTGAAAGCGATCTAACGAAAACTCGATCCGGCGTCCGCTAGGTAGTACGGGCATGATGTTCTCCTTGAATGGAAGAGTGATATGCCTGTTCTAGCGAATACTGTGCCAGAGATATTAGTGTTTATAAAACAAAGGATTGCGTAAAAAACAACCGAGCTTTGCGCTGTAGGCAGGCTCGGTCGGGGTAGTGTTCTCCGGGGTTCGGAAAAATCTGCCGCAGGGTGGCGGGCTTTTGCCGGGGATGCTGCTTAGGCCGGCAAGCAGGCGGCAATGGCGGGGTTGCTGGGGCAAAACGAGGGCGTCGCTTTTTCGCAGACCATTTCATTCACCAGGGTTTTGATGCCGGTGATCGCTTCGGCGCGGTAGAAGCGCGCCGACGAGGAGGCGAACCAGGCGCGGAGTGCGTCTTTGTCCTCGACATTCCATTCCGCCGCATAGGATTCCCAGTCGGCGGCGATATAGTTGGCGAAATAAGGCGATCCGCTGTCCATGCCGAAATGAACGGCGTCCAACACCAGAAGCAGATCGTCGGGTTCTTGCAGGGCGCCGACGACGTTCAGCGCCTTTTGGGACTCCATTTGCCCGAGCAGGGCGTAGAAGCGATCCAGTGAAAACTCGATGCGGCGACCGCTGGGTAGAATGGGCATGATGATCTCCTTGGGGGATGGGCAGGTAGTCGCTTACAGCGAATACCATGCCAGTCGAGGAGATGTGCGCCCCCAGTGTGCCGGGGTGCTGCCGAGCCGTCTCGCCAGCGCCGACTTTTGAGGGAAGAAGTTCGGTTCAGGAGAACGTATCGACGGCGTTGCCTAAGTGCGGGGGATTATTGCCGCTCGGTTGCGGCAGCGCTTGAAGCAACTGCAAGGCGCTTTGCTCCTGAATATCCATCGATTTCTTGAGCACCGTCATTTGTGCGGCCTGTAGGGTTTGATTCTGTGCGCTGTCGGAGGCGGCAGCGGCGAGTTGGCTGATGTCCATGGTGGCGGTCCTTGAGAAAATATGAGGGCTTGCGCTTTCATTACGGCAAGCGGGCGACAAGCTTGAGCAGGGCGAGGCGGATGCTAATATCTGCGACTTTCAGTGGAGTGGGTGTTATGAGCAAGGCGTTTGTCGGCAATTCCGAGGCCGGCGAGGCCGACGAGGATGACGATCCGGCGGAGTCGCGCTTACCGAAGGGTAGCAAAAATTATATGACAGTGCGCGGTTACGTGCAGTTGCGCGCCGAGTTCGATCATTTGGTCAAGGTCGAGCGGCCCGGCGTGGTGCAGGTGGTGTCTTGGGCGGCGGGTAACGGCGATCGCTCGGAAAACGGCGATTACATCTACGGCAAAAAACGTTTGCGCGAGATCGATAAACGGATTCGCTTCTTGTCTAAGCGCCTGGAGACTGCCGCCGTGGTCGATCCTGCGGCGCAGGAAAATACCGACCAAGTATTTTTCGGCGCGACGGTGACGGTGTGCGATGCGTCGGGCGAGGAGGCGACGTACCAGATCGTCGGCATCGACGAGGCGAATGCCAACGAAGGGCGGATTAGCTGGATCTCGCCGCTGGCGCGCGCCTTGGTCAAGGCGCGCGAGGGCGATGTGGTGCGCTTCGATAGCCCAGGCGGGCGGCGTGAACTGGATATCCTGGAAATTCGCTATCTACCCGTCGGGGGTTCGAACTAGAGCGAGTAGGCGACTTTTCCGTCGATCAAGGTATGGCGCACGCGCCCCTTGAGTTCCTGGCCGAGGAAGGGGGTGTTCTTACCTTGGCTCTTGAGATTGGCTCGGGTTACCACGAAGGTGGCGCTGGGGTCGAAGATGCAGATATCCGCCGCCCAGCCGACGGCTAGGCGCCCGGCGACGTTGGAAATCTGTGGGCCGAGCACTTGCGCCGGGTCCGAGGTGATGCGAGCCAAAGCGGTAGTTAATGGAATTTGCATCTCTTCGGCCCATTTCAGCGTCAGCGGCAAGAGTAATTCCAGACCGGTGGCGCCGACTTCGGCTTCGTTGAAGGAGGTCTGTTTGCCGTCGTCGTCGACCGGGGTATGATCGGAACACAGCGCGTTGATGGCGCCCGAGGCGAGTCCGTCGCGTAGCGCTTGACGGTCGCGCAAAGAGCGTAGCGGCGGGTCGAGGCGAGCATGGGCGTTGAAGAAGCCGATATCGTGTTCGCTGAGATGGAGCGGATGGATCGACATATCGCAACTGACGCGGATGCCGGCGGCGCGTGCGGCGACGATCATATCGACGCCGGCGGCGGACGAAATTCGGGTCAGATGAATGCGCACCCCGGTTTCGCGCGCCAGATGCAAGATGGTGGCGAGCGCGATCGTTTCTGCGGCGACCGGAATCCCCGCCAAGCCTAAACGCGCGGCGACTTCGCCGTCGTGGGCGACGCCTTTGCGCGCCAGAAACGGGTCTTGCGCTTGCAACCACACCGGAAAGTCGAAGGTGGCGGCGTATTGCATGGCGCGCATCAGCACTTGAGTATCGACGATGGCGCGATTGCTTTGACCGAAGGCGATGCAACCGGCTTCGGCGAGTTCGGCCATCTCGGTCAGTCGTTCGCCGGCCAGTTGCACCGTGAGCGCGCCGACCGGATGCACATGGGCGAATTCCGGCATTCGTGCGCGGTGGGTCAGCATTTCGACCAAGCCGGGTTCGTCGAGCACCGGGTCGGTGTCGGGTGGGCAGGCGAGTCGCGTCACGCCGCCGGCGGCTGCGGCGGCCATTTCGGATTCGAGTGTGGCGCGGTATTCGAAGCCCGGTTCGCGCAGTCGCGCGGCCAGGTCGATCAGCCCCGGGCAAACGATGCAATCGCGCGCATCGAGCGTGCGTTGCACCGCAAATTCGTGTGCCGCGGGCGCCGTCTCGCCAGCGCCGACTATGTGGACGACTTTGCCGTCGGCGATATAGACGTCGGCGATGCGGTCGGTTTGGCTGGCCGGGTCGACGATGCGACCTTGTCGAATCAAAATATTCATGAAGCGTACCTTTAACTACCGGCGAGCATGGCCATGACCGCCATGCGCACCGCGATGCCGAACGTGACTTGCGGCAATATCACCGCTTGCTTGCCGTCGGCGACCGCCGAGTCGATTTCGATGCCGCGATTCATCGGGCCGGGGTGCATGACGATCGCGTCGGGTTTGGCCAGCGCCAGCTTCTCCGGCGTCAGGCCGTAGGACTTGAAATACTCCTGCGGCGAGGGCAGCAGCGCGCCTTGCATCCGTTCGTTTTGCAAGCGCAACATCATAACCACATCGACGCCGCGCAAACCTTCCTTCATATCGTGAAATACGCGCACGCCCATGCGCTCGACCCCGCTGGGCAGCAAGGTCTTGGGCGCAATCACGCGAATTTCCGGCACGCCGAGGATGCTTAGGCCATGGATCTGGCTGCGCGCCACGCGCGAGTGCAGTAGATCGCCGACCACCGCGACCGTCAGTTGGCTGAAATCGCCTTTGTAGTGGCGAATGGTGTACATGTCGAGCAGGCCTTGCGTCGGATGGGCATGACGTCCGTCGCCGGCATTGACGACGTGGATATCGTTGCGGTGCGTTGCGGCCAGATGTTGCGCGATCAGATAGGGCGCGCCGCTGGAGGCATGACGCACTACGAACATATTCGCCTGCATCGCCGCGAGATTGTCGACGGTGTCGAGCAGGGTTTCGCCCTTGCTCGCCGATGAGGTATTGATGTTCAGATTGATGACATCGGCCGATAGGCGCTTGGCGGCGATTTCGAAAGTGGTGCGCGTGCGGGTCGAGTTTTCGAAAAACAGATTGAATACGCTCTTGCCGCGCAGCAGCGGCACTTTCTTGACTTCGCGCTCGGCGACCGTCGAGAACGGGGCGGCGGTGTCGAGGATTTTGGCGATGATTTCGCGCGACAAACCGTCCAGGGTCAGCAAGTGCTGTAGTTCGCCATGGGCGTTGAGCTGCGGGTTTCGTGTAGTCATTTTTCGATCAGACGGAAGAACAATTGACCGTCGGCCTCGCGCTCCAGCGCCAATATCTGGCTCGGCGGCAAGGTCAGCGAGTGAGAGCAGAAGGTGGCGGCGATCGGTAGTTCGCGCCCGCCGCGGTCGACCAGCACCGCTAAATCGACGTGCGCCGGGCGGCCATAGTCGAACAATTCGTTGATGGCGGCGCGGATGGTGCGGCCGGTGTACAGCACGTCGTCGACGACGATGACGTGCGCGCCTTCGACGTCGAACGGAATCTGCGAGGATTTGGCGTTGGATTGCAGGCCGCGCTGGTTGTAATCGTCGCGGTAAAACGAAACGCTGATCGATCCGGGCGCCGTTTGCAGGCCGAGCAGCGCATGCAGACGTTGGGCGACCCATACGCCGCCGGTGTGGATGCCGACTAAGGCGGTGGTGGCGGGATCGATCTGCGGACGCAACTGGTCCGCCAGAGCCAAGCAGAGTTTTTCGGCGTCAGGGAGTCGTGTGGGCATGGGCGCAAAGGGAAAAATCGGGGGAAGAGTCGGCAGAGTCGGCGTGGCGTGGAAGCGAGGCGAACCAGCTTTCGAGGATGATGCAGGCGGCTGCCGCATCGATTTGGGTCTTGCGCTTTTGCCAGGAGACGCGACGCTCGCGCAACATCGAATCGGCTGCGACCGAGCTGTAGCGTTCGTCGATTTCTTCGACCGGCAAGCGGAAGCGTCCGCGCAATTGATTGGCGAAGCGCGTGCAGCGCGCGGTCATTTCGTGGGCGCTGCCGTCTTCGTGCAGCGGGCGACCGACCAAGAGGCGCGCGGGTTGCCATTCGGCGATCAGTTGCCGAATCGCTTCGAACCGCCGGTCGTTGGCTTCCGCGTCGATCACGCTTAAAGCGCGCGCGCTGCCCAAGCGGGTCTCGCCCAGCGCCACGCCGATGCGCCGTAGGCCGAAGTCGAAGGCGAGCAGGGTCTCGTCACGCATTATGCATGGCCGGCGACTTCGGACAGGTTGGCGAAATTCACGCCGAGCAATTGCATGGCGGCGGGCAGGCGCTCTTCGGGCGGCAGGTCGAACAGAATGCTGTGATCGGATTCGACCGTCAGCCAACTGTTTTGCGCCAGTTCCCATTCGAGCTGACCGGCGGTCCAGCCGGCATAGCCCAGGCTGACCAGCACGTCGCTGGGGTGACCGATGCGGCCCATGGATTGCAGGATATCGCGCGAACTGGTCAGTCCGAGTTCGTCGTTGACGATTAGCGAAGATTGCCATTGGCCGGCGGGGCGGTGCAGTACGAAGCCGCGATCCGTTTGCACCGGGCCGCCGAAATAGACCGGGAGTCGAGCGTAGCGATCTTCGGGATCGCCATGTTCCAGCGGGATGCCGACGCGCTCGAACAGTCCGGCGAGATTCATATCGATCGGGCGGTTGACGATAATGCCGATCGCCCCCTCCTCGTTATGCTCGCAGATATAGGTCAGCGTGCGCGAAAAATGGGGGCTGGCCATGCCGGGCATGGCGATCAGAAAGTGGTTGGCGAGGCTGACGGTTTCCATAGGCGTGGTATTGTAATCGTTCATTGCGTTTTCGAGTGTCTCTCGCTTATGCGTGTTTTGTGCTGCAAGTACCGAAAGGAGCCGTCTCGCCAGCGCCGACTTTTGCGAGTTCGAAGGCGATGTGTTGACGGATCGATTTTCGAAATAGGGGTTTGACTTCGTGCGCACCTGGCTATAGAATGCGCCCTCTTCGTGGCCAGGTAGCTCAGTCGGTAGAGCAACGGACTGAAAATCCGTGTGTCGGCAGTTCGATTCTGCCCCTGGCCACCAGTAGTTTGTGGATAATTCGAGTTGTTCTTAATGGGTTACGAGCGTGCGCTGGTAGCCCATTTTGCTTTTGTCGCATCGTTACGAAGCTGCCGCCTCAGGGGCGGAGCTTTGCAAGGATTAACGGGGCCGAGGAATCGAGGAGCTGCGGCGTAAAGCGGTGCGTGGCGTTGATTTTTTCGGTGGCGGGGTGCGAGGGGTTTGCTTTTCCGTAGCGCGCGTCGACGCTTTTGGCGCTACGTCGTTCGTCGGCTCCTGGGTAGGCCGT
>DATETD010000278.1:0-3067 GCA_035283885.1 Rhodocyclaceae bacterium | reverse complement strand
GACCGAAAGCCGCCGCCGCTTCGGAAATCGCCAGATTGCGCACGCCGGGTTGCACTACGGCGATGCGCGCCGCCGGGTCGATATGCAAAATCTTTTTCATCTTCGCCAGCGACAGCACAATCCCGAACGGATGTGGCAAAGCGCCGGCGGACAAGCCGGTGCCGGCGCCGCGCGCTACCGTCGGCACGCCGAGCGCATGACAAATCTTGAGCGTGGCGATGACCTGCGCCTCGTTCTCGGGTAGCGCGACGGCCAGCGGCAGTTGCCGATACGCCGACAAACCGTCGCATTCGTAAGGCTTCAAATCCTCGCTATCGACCAGCAGGCAATCGCGAGGGTAGATCTGCGCCAACTGGGACAGCAAGGCGGCGCGATCGACGTTGGAAAAATCCTGATTCGCATCGGCGGAATGTTGGCGCGAGGTCATAGGGGGCTCCATTCGTTATATATTGCATGAATTATCGATGTCATTGTTTTTCCATGATCGCCAGTCGTCGTTCGATATCGCGAGCAAAGTATTCTATGCTTTGCCGCGAAACGGCGTATCGCTCGGCGCATTCATGAAAAGTGGATACGGCTGCGACGACTTCGTGCACGATCCGTCGCGCTTTTTCCGCACATCCCAACCAACGACTGCCGACGATGCGCAAGGCCTCGCCCGAAGGCGTAAAGCGCGACGTGCCGATGTTGAGCACATGCTCGCTATTGCGACCGATATCGGGCGTCAGATCGAAAGCGGGCGATAAACGCCAGCCGTTCGCATCGCGCAGCATGAGGAAGTTTTTCAGATGGTCGTCGGTATTGCCGATCGCCGCATTGAACGTCATTTGGCGGAAGAATCGTCCCATATCGCCGGGATCGTCGGTATATTTGCGCACCGCCGCTGCCGGTTCATCGTATGAGCTGCAAAAAACGCCGCCCGATTCGCGGCACAGCGTTTTAAGCGTAATCATATGTCGCCGCCCCCCCTGCGGCGTTCGATCGAAGCGCTCGATCAGCAGAATTCGGCGAGACCCCAGTTCCTTGAGTCGAAATTCAGGGACGTCGAGTCCGGCCTTTCCGGCGAGGAATAAACTGACGGCCTCCAAACCCACTACATCGAAAGAGTTGTCTTTCGACGGGCTGGGGAATTTGGCGAGCCAATGCTTCCCCTCTGTCGTCACCAATGCTTTAGGTCGCGCGCCGCCAGGACTGCTGCCGGCGGCGCACAACCGTCTTAGCTGTCGGTCCTCCAGGGATAGACCAGCCTCGAAATCGACGGCAGTTGCGACCAGCGCTGCCAAATCGAACGAGCAGGGCGAGCCATCGGGCGCCGAATCGTTTTCGGAGAACGAAAGCGCGCCCAGCCCGTTACCGGCCACGGCCCGCATAAATTCAAATGGAGTTTGCCGCACTAACGGCAATTTTCGGTCGGCGATAATGAGGCGACGCCCCCAATCGTCGGGCAGCGCATCGTCGAACACTTGCAAAGGCGGCCCGAGATGACTGCCCTGAAATTCCCTTCCATCCAGCGGCAGCGCTTGCGGGTCGGGAGATATCGAAAATGCATCCGACCTCGACAGCCAGGACGGATCGTAACGGAAGGCGGTCGGCGCCGTGCCGTTGGAGCGCGCAGGGCCGAACGCCAACTCGCCCAAAATCGCTGTTTCGCCGTGAGGCAAGCGAATCCAGACAAATAAATGCTTCATGGCGCAGACGAGATCGTCGCCTTAGTCTTAGATCGACGCGGAGAACGCTTACGTTCTCGCGGTTGCCGCTTGAGTTGTTCGAAAAGACTCTCCTGCGATGCAAGGATGGAGTCCAGATCGGCAAGCCGCGACAGCGCCCATAATGCGGCGACAAACACCCCGATGCCGACCGCCGGACTCCCCTGTTCCAGCTCGCGCAACGTCGGCACCGAAACCCCCAGTCGCATGGCGAAAACGGCTTGACTGTCGCCTTTGGCAAGCCGCAGCTTACGCACCCGCGCTCCCATGGCGATCAGGGATTCCTCGATCTCGCTATTGCAAAACATAGTTTTCCTTATCGCTATAGAAGTGATATTTCACGAAGTATAATTTGTTTTATGTTAAGCAGACGTTTTTGAGTAAAATTGCTAAGTGGGTCGAAATTGTCAGTTCAATATACGCATTATGCATTAATTCATTCGGATTTGCTATCGATAAGTATCGCTCGAAAATCATTCGCATTCGTGCGCGTCGGTCCGGTGACGACCAAATCGCCGAGTCGGGAAAATACTTCGTAGGAATTGTGATTTTCCAACTGCGCCGCCACGTCGATAGCCATCGCGGCGGCGCGTAGCGGCGTGTCGGGAAAGATCGCAGCCCCCGCGTTGTCTTCCATGCCGTCGATGCCATCGGTATCGCAGGCCAGGGCGCTGATCTGTGGATGGCCCGCCAAGACTTGACTCAGCGCCAAGAGAAACTCGCTGTTTCTGCCGCCGCGACCCGTGTGTGCGCCTAGCGTAACGCCGGTTTCGCCGCCCGAAAGTATTACGCAAGGCGGTGCTAGCGGGGTATGCGTTGCGGCGCATGCGAGCGCGATGCCGCCGAGTACGCGCGCGACTTCGCGCGCTTCGCCTTCGATGCGATCGCCCAGCACCAAGGCTGGGATTCCCATAGCGTGCGCGGCTTGCGCGGCGGCGGTCAGCGCGGTATGGGCCGTGGCGACAATATGCGTCGAGCAATGCGCGAAGGCGTCCGCCGGTAGCGACGCGGCGGCGTGTCGCCAGCGGTGGCGCAGATTTGCGGGAAGTTCGATCCGATATTTATCCGCGATGGTCAAGGCGTCGGCGGCGGTCGATGGATCGGCGACGGTCGGGCCGCCGGCGATGATGCTGGGATCGTCGCCGGGGACATCGGACAGCAGCAAGGTCGTGATCGGCGTAGGCTGCGCCGCGAGCGCCAGACGTCCGCCTTTGATCGCCGATAGATGTTTACGCAGCGTATTGATTTCGCCGATTGGTGCGCCGCTCGTTGCTATTTCACGCAACGTGACCGCCCATTTCACGAAGCGTGACCGAGTAGGCTAATGCTGCATGGATTGGTTCTAATATTACATCAGTTGG
>DATETD010000277.1:0-7024 GCA_035283885.1 Rhodocyclaceae bacterium | reverse complement strand
CTCGCGGAATTGCTGGCCGCCTCGGACTATTCGACGCCGCAATCGACCGAAGAACGCGAATGGGTCGATGCGCCCGCCGTGGGCGGCGAGTTGCTATGAGGCGAGGCGACATTTACATGGTGTCGCTCGATCCGACAGCCGGGCATGAGCAAAGCGGCAACCGCCCCGTTCTGGTCGTGTCGCCAGCCGAATTCAACGAGGCCACCAAATTGCCGGTAATCCTCCCGATCACCAACGGTGGCGATTTCGCCCGCCGCTTGGGCTTCGCCGTACCCGTGAGCGGCATCAAGATCACCGGCATCGTTCGTTGCGATCAGCCCCGCGTACTCGACCTTGCCGCCCGCAATGCCCGCAAAGTGGATACCCGGCCAGAATCGGTTATGGACGAAGTGCTGGCGAAGGTCGCCACGCTTTTCGAGTAAGAAGTCCAACGCTTTGCTGTGTCCCGCAAACACAGTACAATCCGCCGCCGACTCGGGCCGCGAGGCACAATGCGTCATATTATTCCGATGCGACGCCGCAAGCGCCGCATCGATGGTCGTAAATTGGAGCCTTAATGCCAACATTGAACTGGATCGGCAAGGAAGCCGTCGTCAAACATCATAAAGAAGCGCCGTTTCGTCTGCTGGAGCCGATCCCCGAACTCTCGTGCGCGAAAGTCGGCGCTGGCGGGACGGCGGATGACGCAGCGGCCAGCGGCAATCCGATCGTACAGGGCGACAACCTGCACGCACTCAAGGCGCTGTTGCCGCGCTATGCCGGTCAAGTGAAATGCATCTACATCGACCCGCCGTACAACACCGGCAACGAAGGCTGGGTTTATAACGACAACGTCAACAGCCCGGAAATCCGCCGCTGGCTAGGCGAAGTGGTCGGCAAGGAAGGCGAAACGCTGGATCGGCACGATCGTTGGTTGTGCATGATGTATCCGCGGCTGATGCTATTGCGGCAGTTCCTTACCGAAGACGGCGGCAACCGGCGTTTTATCCTTGTCGAGATGGACGAAAACATCGCCCAAAACGTCACCGCCGAACGCGTCAGGCGCGTCGTTACCGGCTATGCCAACGCCAAAGGCGCTACCGTCGCCGGTTTGGGCGGCGGCTTCCAGTTCTGCCGCTTGTCCGCCGAGCCGCTGTTCGAAGCCTCCGGCCAGATTCGCGCCGATGTCGCCTTCGCCCAACTGGCCGAATTCGTCTGGTTCGCGGAAACCGGCACAGGCTACACTGGCCAAGCGGATTCGCCGCTGCTGGGCGTGCATGAGGGGCGCAGCGTCTATCTGCTCTACAACGGCATCCTCAAGGACATATCCAGCCGCGGCGGCAATGTGCTCACGGCGGTGGTGTTCGATCGGCTGCCGAAATTTTCCGGCCCAAAAACGATCTACGCCGCCGCCAACCGCTTGGGCGCACGCACCGCCCGCGAAGGCGTCAGCTTCAAGCAAACGCCTTACGCGCTGGAGGTGTGAACGATGCAAGCCAAACTGAAGATAGGAGTGCGAATATGAATTTGTCCGACACGATTTACAGCCATGCGCGGGCGCTACCCGCCTATCTGCAACGAGAAGCGCTGGATTTCATCGCTTATCTCGAACAGCGTTATCACATCGCCCCCGCCACGCCCTCCACCTCTGGTCGGCTGACGACCGATGCGTTTATCGAGCGCTTCGCCGGGAGTGTCGGCGATGATTTTCCTGACGATATCGACGAGTTACGCGCTGGAGATATAAATTGCTGCTGTGTTCTTTGACTAAAGGAGATTGCCATGGGACGTCGTGAAATCATTGAGTTGGCCATGCAGTTGAAACCGGCGGAACGTTTTGAGGTCGCCGCAGAACTGTTGCGCAGTGTCGAAGACATCGACCCTGAAATCGATCGCTGCTGGCTTGAAGAAGCCGAGCGCCGACTCGTCGCGCACCGGGCTGGCAAGGTTACGGGCATTCCCGCTGAAGATATCGTCGGCGCGTTCTGATGCGGGTGCTTTTTTCACCACAGGCGCAGGCCGAGTTTGAGGATGCCGCCCGCTACTACAATGAACAGCGGCATGGACTCGGCGACGAGTTTCGACGCGAAATGCGCAATTTTCTGTCGCGGCTGCGCCGGGCGCCTTTGAGCTTTCCGGTAGAACGTGGCGATATTCGCCGCCTGATTCTCACGCGATTCCCCTACAAGCTGCTGTATTC
This sequence comes from Rhodocyclaceae bacterium, assembly GCA_035283885.1. Taxonomy (GTDB): domain Bacteria; phylum Pseudomonadota; class Gammaproteobacteria; order Burkholderiales; family Rhodocyclaceae; genus DATETD01. The sequence continues at coordinate 4,845 of DATETD010000277.1, read as the reverse complement.
GGTGGAATCCGATTACATCTATGTCATCGCAGTTGCGCATCGTCGCCGCTCACCCGACTACTGGATCGACCGTATCGACTTGCCATGAATAACTTCACCCCAAAAACTTACCAGCAATCGGTTCTCGATTCGGTCACGGCCTACTTCCGCGCCTGCCACGAACTGCCGTCGCCGTCGATCGCCTTTGCCGCCACCACAGAGCGACTTTGGGGTCATGGCAACCCGTACAACCCGTTATCGGGTTTCCCGGTCGATATGCCCTACTTCTGCTTGCGCGTGCCTACCGGCGGCGGCGAAAAGCGTGGCGCTGGCGAATACGCACCTCTTGCGCAGCGAACATAGCGTCATTCTGTGCGACGACGAACGCCGAAGCGCGCATCCGCGATTTGCGTAAGCAGGCGGTCGGCAAGGCATTCCAGCTAACGCTGTTCGGCGACGATGCGTCGTCCCGCGTTGCGGTGAGCGATCGATATGTCTTCGATTTTCCGCCGCATGCCTATGCGCCCAGCCGCGACTACGACGGTCGCTTCGGTCGCTTCGATTTCAGGAAGCATTTTTACGGACGCTTGGGCGATTTCGACAGCAAAGAGGAATTCGAGTGCGCTTGCTGGCTGGATATTCAGGCGCAGCAGGGTCGAATCCGGTTTTGGGTGCGCAATCTGGTGCGGCGCGAAGGGAGTTCGTTCTTCTTGCAGAAGGCGGACGGACGCTTTTACCCGGATTTTCTGTGCCGACTTCCCGGAAAAGACGACACGTCCGGACCGATTCTCGCCATCGAATACAAGGGCGCCGACCGCTGGTCAGCCGCCGAGGACGACCGCTTGATCGGCGGACTGTGGGCCAATCTTTCCGCGGGGCGCTGTCGATTTGCGATGGTGAAGGATAAACATTGGGAATCGATCGAGGAACATCTGAGATAAAAGTCGGCTCTGGCGGGACGGATCGGGCGCAGCAGAGCCATCAACCGACGGCGTCCGACCACTCGTTGACGCCCTCGCGCAATTGCAGCGCCGTATAACCGTGCTCCTGCAATAGACGCACCGCATCTGCCGACATAAGGCAGTACGGCCCCCGGCAGTAGGCGACAATCGGCTTATCCTTGGGCAACTCGCTCAATCGAGCGCGCAATTCCGTCAGCGGCATCGAACGTGCAAACGGCAAACATCGGTGTGCGAATTCTGCGACGGGCCGAACGTCGATCACCACCACCTCGCCTTCGCGTGCTTTGCGCAGCAACTCGGCGCGGCTTTCCCCGCGCCATTCGCTGCTTGAGGCGGAAAGTTGCCGCAAGGCGTCTTGCAATTCGAATAGTCTATCCTCGGCCAAGGTGCGCAACAGCACCCAGAGGCGCGGCGCCTCGGGGCTGGCGATTCGATATACGATCTGCTTGCCTTGTCGTTCGGTTTCGACCAGCCGCGCGGTGCGCAATTCCTTGAGATGGGCGCTGACCAGCTTGACGCTGATCCCGGCTTCGCGCGCCAGCATGTCGACGGGTTTGGGCGCCTGACATAACAGCTCGATTAGTTCCAGCCGCTTCGGGCTCGCCACCGCTTTGGCGATGCGCGAGACTTGCTCGAACAAGGCGTCCTTGATTTCACGATTCGTACTCATGGCGCTAGTGTGACCGCAGCAATGGGGTGCTGTCAATTCGTGTTACCATACAACATTCCAACAATCGTTAGAATGTTAGCCAAAGGAGACAATCTCATGAAAGCGCTATTCATCCTCAACGGTGCGCCCTATGGCGACGAGCGCACCTACAATGCAGTACGACTCGCCGGGACATTGGCGCGGCGGGACGGTAACGAAATCCGCATCTTCCTGATGGGCGATGCGGCCATCGCCGCAAAAAACGGGCAGAAGACGCCGGAAGGTTTTTACAACCTGCAAATCATGCTGGGCAAGGTGGCGCGTAGCGCCCCAGAGGCGATAGGCGTATGCGGTGCGTGTATGGACGCCAGGGGCATGAAACCCGAAGAGTTGATCGAGGGATCGCATCGGGGAACGCTCGACGAACTGGCCGGCTGGTCGGAGTGGGCCGAAAAAGTATTCGTATTTTGATGAGGCGATCTCCATGAACCCGACTGCTGCAGAAAAGCATCACGTGCTGTTGCTCGCCGGTGCGCAGGCACTGTTCCAAACCGCATCGGTCATGATCATGACCCTGTCCGGCCTAGTGGGTTTGCAGCTTGCCGCCGACAAGAGTTGGGCCACGCTGCCGATTGCGCTGATGACGGTAGCCGCCGCCGCGACCATGATTCCTGCATCGATAGCGATGCAGCGTTTCGGTCGCAAGGCCGGATTTTTGTTGGGGGCGGCCTTCGGTTGCTTGGCCGGCTTGATTGCCGCCTGGGCGATCTGGCGTGGCGATTTCTGGCTATTCGTCTGCGCTAATATGTTAATGGGTTGCTATCAGGCGTTTGCGCAGTACTACCGATTTGCCGCCGCCGACATCGCCAGCGTCGACTTCAAAAGCCGCGCCATCTCATGGGTCATTGCCGGCGGCATCGTCGCGGCGCTAGCCGGACCGAATATCGCCCGGCTGACGCAGGGCATCGGCCCGATTCCATTCATGACGCCCTATCTGGCCTTATTTGCGCTGTCCGTGCTTGCCTTGCTTTTGCTGTCGCGCCTGAGCGTGCCTCCTATCGTTGCCGCGATAGTCCAGGATTCGGCCAGACCGCTCTTCGATATTATGAAGCAGCCGGTCTTTCTGACGGCATTGACCGGCTCGTCCGTCGGCTACGCCGTCATGGTTATGGTGATGACGGCGACGCCGCTGGCGATGCAAAGCTGCGGCCAGCCGTTGGGCGCATCGACCACCGTGATTCAATGGCATGTTTTAGGAATGTTCGCGCCCTCGTTCTTTACCGGCAACCTGATTCGCCGCTACGGCGTTTTGCCTATCATGGGGATCGGTGTCGCTTTATTGAGTGGGCATGTCGCCGTCGCATTGAGCGGGATCGAGTTTTTACATTTCCTGTCGGGTTTGATCCTGCTGGGCGTGGGCTGGAACTTCCTTTTCGTCGGCGGCACGACTTTGCTGACCGAAGCCTATCGGCCCAGCGAGCGCGCCAAAACGCAGGCGGCGCATGATTTCTTGATGTTCGGCGCGGTCAGTCTGGCTTCGTTCTCGGCGGGCGGTCTGCTCAATGCCTGGGGATGGGATTCGGTCAATTGGACCGCTTTGCCGTTCCTGGCGTTCGCCTTGTTGGCGGTGAGCGGTTTGGCGCTGCATCGACGTGGAGCGATATCGGCGGCGAACTGATCCACGCCGACGGCAGCGACAACCGCCCGGTGTTGCAAACGGCGCAACGACGCTACGAGGCGCGCGCTGCCGACGGGCAGGAACTGGCGTGCATCGTGGTTTGGCGTAACGGTGTGAGTCCCGAAGGGGTATCCGACTCGATTCGAATCGTAAGGGATAGCGAAAGTCGGCGCTGGTGGGACGGACGATAGGCGGTAGATACGACAAGCAATACATGGAGTTTCGGTTCGAAGAAATATCCTTCGAAGGTTTTCTTTCATTCTGCCGAGATCGTCAGCGCTAGGCATAAACTACAAAGCCATACTTCGTCGCGTTCTGCCAATAAAAATAGCGGTTGCCGGTCGGCAACGCCGCGGATACAATCGCCAGCATGAAGTTTTTCCGCATTCATCCCGCTACGCTCCCCGACTGCTTCAAGTTCGGCGGTATCGCGTTCTACTCCTGCGACTCCGCATGATCGAACGTTGGCTCGCTATCCTGCTGCTGCTGTTGATCCCACTGCAAATGTCGTTTGCCGCCGTGCATGAGTATCTCGAACACGCGACGGATGTGGCGGAATCGTCGATCCACCAACACAGCCACAGTCATGTCGATAGCGATAGCGACCACACCGCCTTCGACCCCCCGTCCGGCGATGGCGACTCTCATGACGACGGCTTCGGACATATCCACTTCGGACACGCGCATCTCGTCACTGCGCCTAGCGTCGTTGCGGCGTCGCCGCTCTCCAACGGCATCATCGACGCCGCACCCGCTTTCTATCGCTCCATCCCCGCCAGGCGGCTGGAGCGACCGCCGCTCCACGCCCGCCATCCTGCACGGTTCGACGAGGCGATGACGACTTCCATGTAAGTTTCTTACGCTATCCGCTTTGCGGAGGCGCAGGCGTTTCGTCGAATCTTCCCTATTTTTCATGTTAAAGGAATTCGATGAAACCGATGATTTCAGGGGTGGCGCTGCTCGCCGCCTTCAGTTTAAGCACCGCCGGTTTAAGCGCCGCCGCCGAGCCACTATTGAGCGAAAACGAGGCGCTACGTCAGGCGCAGGGACGCGCCGACGTGGCCGACATCACGCAGAGCACGCTCGACGCAGCGGCTGCCGATGCAGTGGCGGCAGGATTGCCGCCCAACCCCACCCTCGATTACAGTCGCGACCGCACCACCGGCAGCGCCACCCGTATCGATAGCAGCCTGCGGATTTCCCAGTCGTTCGATATTGCCGGCAAACGCGAGCTATGGCGCGAAGCGGCGGAGCGCCGACGGCGCGCGATCGAGAGCGAAACCCAAGTGCGCCGAATCGACATGAGCGCCGAACTGCGCCGACGTTTTTTCGCCGTGCTGTGGCGGCAACAACAGCATCGGGCGATCGATGCCTGGCGCCAACGCCTCGTTCAAATCGAGTCCGTCGTCGTCAAGCTACAGCACGGCGGCGAAGTTTCGGGCTATGACCGACGCCGCTTGTCGCGCGAGCGCATCAGCGCCGTCGCGCGGCTGGAGGCGGAACAAGCCGCGCTGGAGCATGCGCTCGAACGCTTGGCGGCGATGCTGGGCCGCAATAACGAATCGAAGCGCGCAGCG
>DATETD010000276.1:0-7053 GCA_035283885.1 Rhodocyclaceae bacterium | reverse complement strand
GGCATGTCGTTGTTCGAGGAGGCGAACGATCGCGGCGTCGCCGCGGCGGAAACGGTGTTGCGGGCGCTGGGGATACATGCACATGCGACGGCGTTGGGCGATACGGCGTAGCATGGAGGTCGTGGCGCGGCACTTCTGCGGAAACCGCCCTACTCCGCAGCGGTTTGACGAATAATACGCCGACTCGTCCGTCGAACAGGAGACCCCCCATGGAAGCCGATTTGCATGCCGCCGCGCTCTTGGCCTTTGCGCCGATTACGATTGCGCTGGCGTGGTATTTTCGCCGTCCCGCCGCTCCGTTGCGATCATGGTGGGCGGAAGGTCGGCGCAGAATTTTTTACGGCATCGCGACGCTGGTCGGATTTTTTGTCGTCGTCGCGCTCGCCGTTCCCGCGTACAAAGGCGGCTACGGCCCGGTCGCACAACTCTGGCTGCCCTGCATAGTCGCGGTGTCGATCGCGGTGGGCGCGTCGCGGCGCGCGGTGCGTCTTTCGAGCTTCGTCGCTTTGGTCGGCGTGGCGATTCTGCTCGGCAACCATTACAACCGCCTGGTTTATTCGCCGCAGCGTTGCGCTTATACCGGGAAAGACGAAACTTTCATCAAGCATAGCTGCGACCGCGCGGCCAAGGCGGTCGATTTATGGCACTCGGGTTTTAGCGGCATTTACGGCGTGCGCGTCGAGTCGACGCCGCCGTGATCTCTTGCGCCGACATCCCTGCGTTGCGGCGCTCGCGCTCTTACGCTCTTACTTTCCGCCGATATGCCCTTCGGAAATCAGGCGGTAAATCTCGGCCTCGGCCTGCATCCAGTCGTCCATCACATTGCCGGGGGCGAAACCGCGCCGCTCGGCGATGTAGTAAGCCGCCATTTCGATGTAATTCACCAGTCGCCAATGCGGGATATCGGTCGCCGCCATATCGGGACGATGGCGGGGGATAGTTTCTTCGGCGAGCGTCGAAGCTCCCTGCAAAATATCCCGAATGCCTGAATCCATGAATTTCATCCGCCCTGAGTTCGACGATTTTTGAATTGTATACTCCGAAACAACCTAGATCGCGCCGCATCGAGAGATTGCCGAAAGTTATGGACAAGAATATGAACGAAACTGCGGATGCCGCAACGTCGACGCCAACGAAACGAACCAAGCCGATACTCCTGCTGGTCGACGACCTGCCGGCCAACCTGCATCTGCTGGCGGAAATCCTGCGCGACGACTATCGCCTTAGAATGACGACTCAGGGCGCCGAAGCGATGCGGCTTGCGACGCGCGAGCCGCATCCCGATCTGATTTTGCTCGACGTGATGATGCCCGATCTCAATGGCATCGAAGTTTTGCGTCTGCTGCGGGAGAATCGATCCACCTGCAACATCCCGGTAATATTCGTCAGCGCCGACGCCACCGAGCAAAGCCAGCTTAAGGGTCTGGAGAGCGGCGCCGACGACTATCTGATCAAGCCGATTCAGCCGCTGGCTTTATTTGCGCGGGTAAAAAATCTGCTGCGCCGCAAGCAGGATTTAATCGAAATGGGCGACCGTATCGACATAGGGACTGCGGTGCTGACGGGGATGCAAAAACAGCTCCTGAACAGCGAAACCCGTTTTCGCGGCTTGTTCGATCATGCGCCCGACGCCATCTTGACACTCGACTCGAAACAGCGCATCAACGATGTCAACGCCACCGCCTGCCTCATGTTCGGCTACAAGGAAGACGAGTTGATCGGACAACCGCTGGATCTATTGATACCCGAGCGCTTTCGTCTGTCCCATGCCCGCCTAGCCAACGACTATGGCAAAGAATCCGCGCAAGGCAGACCAATGGGCAAGGGACGTCAGGTTCTTGGACTGCGGAGCAACGGCGAAGAGTTTCCGGTAGAAATCGCTTTGTCCAAGATCGTCATGGACGATGGCGATTACTACATGGGGATTGCACGCGACGTAACCGAGCGAACATTGGCGGAAACCAAGCTGCGTCAGCTTTCGATGGCGGTCGACCAGAGTCCGGGTAGCGTAGTCATTGCGACGGCGGACGGGAAAATCGAATATGCGAACCGTGCTTTTATCGATAACTCCGGCTTTAGCGCCAGCGAGACGATCGGACGACCGGTGGATTTCTTGCGACTGAGCGCGACCGAAGTCGAAATGCCAAAGGGATCATCGTTAAAGCCGCTGCCATTCGATGCCTGGCGCGGCGAATACCTTAATCGCCGTAAGGACGGCAGCGAGTACGTCGAGTTTGTCCATGTATCGACGATTCGCGACGACACCGGTAAGGTGCTGGGGTTTCTGACGCTAGGCGAGGACATTACAGAAAGAAAGCGTCTCGGCCTGGAGTTGGATCGTTATCGGCAGCATCTTGAAAAACTGGTGGATGAGCGCACGCGCGAGCTGAACTCGGCCAAGAATATCGCCGAAACCGCCTTGAAAGCCAAGAGCGAGTTTCTGGCGACAATGAGTCACGAAATCCGGACGCCGCTGAACAGCGTCATCGGCTACGCCCATCTCATGGAACGGGACTTGACATCGCCGCCGCAGCGCGAGCGTCTGCAAAAAATCGGCGGTGCAGCCAAGCATTTATTAGGCATCATCAACGACATTCTCGATTTCTCCAAACTCGACGCCCGGCAGATGGTGCTGGAAAATAACGCTTTCCGGGTGGCGGAACTGCTCGATTTCGTGTCCTCGATGGTAGGAGACCGGCTACACGGCAAGCCGGTCGAGTTACATATCGCAAGCGCGCCCGAAGTTCCCGAATTTCTGCTGGGCGATCGGATGCGACTGGGACAAATCTTGACCAACTTCGTCGGCAATGCAATCAAATTTACCGAGCGCGGATCGATATCGCTGATCGTCCGGTGCGCCGAAAATACCGATAACATCGACGGCGCTCGCGTGCGTTACGAAGTCGACGACACCGGCATCGGCATGACGAGCGAACAGATGGACTTACTGTTCGAGCCCTTCGTCCAAGCCGATGCGTCGATCACGCGCCGCTACGGCGGCAGTGGCCTGGGCTTGGCGATATCCAGACGTCTGGCGGAGGCAATGGGAGGATCGGTCGGCGTGACGAGCGAACCCGGCGTGGGCAGCCGGTTTTGGCTTGAAGTTCCGTTGGAAGAACCGACGAAATTGCCCTCGATGGCGAATGCGTCGCCCTCGTCGACAGCCGTTGCAAGCGATCTAAAACTGACTGGACATATCCTGCTGGTCGAAGACAATCCGCTGAATCGGGAACTGGCCATCGAACTGCTGCAACGCGCCGGCATCAGCGTGGACGTGGCCGAAAACGGCTTGCAGGCGCTGGTTGCCGCCGCCGACAAGGATTATGCAGCGATCTTGATGGACTTGCAGATGCCGGTCATGGACGGTCTCGGCGCCGCGCGCGCCCTACGCGCTACGGAGCGGCATGCCGATACGCCGATTATCGCGATGACGGCCAATGTATTTATCGACGATAGAAACGACTGCATAAACGCCGGCATGGTCGATTTCGTCGCCAAGCCGATAGATCCGGCGATTCTGATCGCCACTCTCGCCAAGTATTTGCACACCGACAACGGAACAAGCGCTCCAACGGCCGAAAAGCCGGCCGCGCTCAGCGCGCCGGATAATCTGCAGCCGCTAGGCAAGCGGCTCGCGGCGATGCCCGAGATCGAGTTCGCCACGGCTTTACGGTCGGTGCGTAACGATCCGGCTTTGCTGGAGCGAATACTGGTTTTGTTCGTGAAGAATCATGGCGATGCCGCAGACAAAGCGCGCCGCTTGCTCGAGGCTGGGGATAAGGTTGCCGCACAACGCATCGTTCATACGCTGAAAGGTTCGAGCGGCGCGTTGGGCGCGGTGCATTTATTCGAACAGGCCGCATCGATCGAGGATAAACTCAAGATAGACGAGACGAACGCCACGATCCTGCCGGCCTTGGACGAGTTGAAGATATCGCTGGCGGCGATGACGCGGACACTGTCGCTCGAATAGATTTTTCATCAACCTTCGGCAGGGGCCAAAACATGGAAACGCGCGACACGGTATTGCTGATCGATGACGATCCGCTACAGCGCTTAATGGCGGACAATGCGCTAAGCGACGTCTATCGAGTGCTGGAATGCGACAACGGACTCCACGGACTAGAGATCGCGGCGGCGGCAAAACCGGATTTGATCCTGCTCGACATCAATATGCCGGGCATCGATGGCCTGGAAACCTGCCGTCGACTGCGACAAGATCCCGACGTAGGCGACACCCCCGTGCTGTTTCTTTCCGGCGAGCTGAACTTGGAGGAAAGGCTAAGCGCTTACGAAGCCGGGGGTGAAGACTTCATCGCCAAACCGTTCGCCCCCGACGAACTGCGAGTCAAGCTGGCGCTCACGCTGAAAGCCGTGCGCGAACGCCATCGTCTGGCGGCGCATGCCCAATCGGCCTTTCAAACGGCGATGACGGCAATGTCGTCGGCAAGCGAAATGGGGTTGGTGATGCAAACCCTGCGCAAAAGCTTCGGCGCGACCACCCTGCAGACGCTGGCGGATGTGATCTTGGACGGCTGCCGGAGCTTCGGCCTCGATGCCTGCGTGCAGTTGCGCGGCGCGACAGGCAATGTCGCGCGCAACATGGGCGGAGACTCGTCGCCGATGGAAATCGGTGTGCTGACCAATCTCGTCGTATGCGGTCGAATATTCAGCATGGGCAAGCGATCGGTGTATAACTATGGACGGATCAGCCTGATGGTCAAGAACATGCCGGTACACGACGAGGACCGCTATGGTCGGCTGCGCGACAACCTCGCCCTGCTGACGGAAGGAGCGGATGCGCGCCTGCAAGCACTGGATGCCGAGGACGAGATCGACGTCCAGCGCACTGTAATGGAGCGGATTCTCGATACGTCTTTCGCCGCGCTGGCGAATATCGATTCGCGCCATGAGACACAGCGCGCCGAGGCGCAGTTCGTGTTGAGTTCGATGCTGCAAAAAATGGAAAACCGTTTCTTTTCGCTTGGCTTGTCGGACAGTCAGGAAGCGGAAGTTTCACAAACCTTGCGCGACGCAGCGAATCGGGTGTTCGATATTTATGCACAGGGACTGAGCGTCGGAGAGCATATCGCGCAAATCCGCGCGGGTCTGGCCGATCTGCCGCCCCGTCGAGCAAAGCGCGCCACACCTCCGGGCGAAACGAACGAAGACGCCACGTTCTGATTTCAAAGTTTTTCGCATAAGATTTTCTGCATGAAGAAATTTGCTCTCGACACCCTGGAATCGCAGCTTTGCCTGATATTTCTGCTGCTTTTATTGCTGCCGACATCCCTGCTGGGTTGGCTGGCCTATATCCACGCCATCGATCGGACGATGTCCGAGCGCATCAAAGTGGTCGGACGCATTTCGGACGCCAAGCACGAACAATTGACGATGGCGTTTCAGCGCGCCATCGACCGCACCGCAGGTTTCCTGGAAGACCTAGGCCGCAGTTGCAGCGGCCCGGCCCGCACCCCGGAGTGCTTCAGCCAAAAAATGAATTCCTATATGCATAGCGAGCGCGCGCTTGGCGTCGCTATCGACGGACTAGGCTCGGCTCTTTTTATCGTAGGAAACTCCGCCGTCGAAGGAGCGACGATACCGGCATTCAAATCGGGACAACTGGCTCAGTTTCCGAAAAAAACACTCAAGAAAAATCGCCATTACTTTATTGCGGTCGATGCGCCGCACGAGGATCTCCGAGTAGCCATCACGTATCCCGTTTCCATTCTTCAGCCTATATTTACCCCGCATATCGATCTCGGCCATTCCGGCGAAACCTTTTTGGCCGATGCCGAAGGATTTTTCATCACCGACGCCCGCTACCCCTCCGCACAGGGGCATAGCCACCCCATTTCGGCCACGCCGATGCAGCGTTGCCTAAGCCCCGAAGACGCCGAAACTCTAGATATCGATTACCGCAATGTGCCGATTATTCATGGTTTCCGCTTTGTTCCGGAAATCGGCGGCGGCTGCATCATGGCGCATATCGACCAGGCCGAAGCCTTTGCACCGCTGGAGACGATGCGAAATCGGTGGATTGCCGCCCTGCCGATCTTTGCCGTCATCAGCTTATTCGTCGCCAAATTCATTTCGCGACGTATCGGCGGGCCGATCAGACAATTGACGCAAGTAGCCCACACGATCGCTGCCGGAAACCGCTCGGTGCGCGCCGTGCCTGCCGGTTTCCAAGACGTCGTCGACCTAGCTTCGGCCTTCAATGCCATGACCGACCAATTGGTGGAAGCCAACGCCCACCTCGAACAGCGGGTGCTGGACAGAACCGAATCGTTGCGCTTGATGTCCAGCGTATTCCAGGGCAGCGGGGAAGGCATCTGCATTACCGATATCGACAATAAAATCATCGCCGTCAATCGCTCCTTCATTGAAATGACCGGCTATTCCGCCGCAGAGGCGATAGGACAAAACCCGAAGCTGCTCGCCTCCGGCAAGACCCCCAAGGAAACCTACGAGCACATGTGGTGGGCGCTCGAAAGCAACGGATATTGGCAAGGCGAGGTGCTGGACAAGCACAAAGACGGTCGCATTTTTCCCATCTGGCTGGCGATCACTGCCGTTCGCGACGAACAGCATAGAACGATCAACTATTTCGGCAGCTTCAACGATATCACGCAGCGCAAACTTGCCGAAGATGCGCTACGCGACGGTCATGAGGCGCTTCGCAGCATTCTGGAGACCACGCTCGACGGCTACTGGCGTATCGATGGGCAGAGCCATCTGCTCGACGTCAACGACGCTTACTGCCGCCAGTCGGGCTACACGCGCGAAGAGCTGTTGACGATGAAAATTCCCGACCTGGAAGCGAACGAAACCTCGGAGGAAACGGTGGCCCACATCCAACTGCTGATCGAGAGCGGATGCCAATTGTTCGAATCCAGGCATCGCCGCAAGGACGGGTCGATCTGGCACGTCGAAATAAGCGCCACATATCGTCGCTTTGCGGGCGGGCAGTTCTTTGTGTTTCTACGCGACATCAGCGAGCGCAAGCGGGCCGAAGCCGAACTGCTCGCCAGCGCCGAGCAGGTGTCCGCC
>DATETD010000275.1:0-10466 GCA_035283885.1 Rhodocyclaceae bacterium | reverse complement strand
GCGCATTACATCCTGCCCGCCGCCTCGCAGTTCGAAAAATGGGAAGCCACCGGCTTCAATCTCGAATTTCCCGAAAACGCCTTTCACCTACGCCATGCGCTGTTGCCGCCGCTGGGCGAGTCCCTGCCCGAGCCGGAAATCTATACGCGCTTGTTAGTGAAAATGGGCGAAATTCCCGCGCGCTTCCCGCTACTCGAACGCCTGGCGCGCTTTGAGCCGACCGCCAGCGCGCATAACCTGTTTCTCGGCGCAATCGCGATCGTGCAGAAGCGTCGGCCCAAATGGCGGCCTTATCTGGCCTCGATCCTGTATCGCACGCTCGGCAAAACCTTGCCGGAGGGTGCGGCGGTCGCCGCGCCGCTGTTGGGATTGACGATCCAGTATGCGGAAAAACATAGCGACGCCGTGCGGCGCGCCGGTCATCGCGGCTCGAAACTCACGCTAGGCGCGAACCTGTTCCAAAGCATCCTCGACCAACGCGCGGGCGCGCTGATGAGCATCAATACCTTCGCCGACACCTGGTCGATGATCCGCCATCGCGACGGCAAGATCCATCTGCATATCGCCGAAATGTTCGATGAGATTCGCGCCTTAGACAAGGACGTCGCGCCCGGCGCAGAGTACCCGTTTATCCTGATGGCCGGCGAACGGCGCAGCTATAACGCCAATCAGATCTTCCGCGATCCGGCCTGGCGCAAGGTCGATAAACACGGCGCCATGCGCCTCCATCCCGACGATGCAAAGGCGCTGGGCTTGACCGACGGCGCGCGCGCCCTGTGCCGCTCGGCGACCGGCGCGCTCGAAGTCACGGTCGAATTCGACGCCGATCTGCGGCGCGGCATGGCGACCTTGCCGCACGGCTACGGCGCGCGCTATCGCGGCGGCGAACCGATCGGTCCGCAAATCAACCGCCTGACCAGCGGCGCGCATTGCGATCCCTGGACGCGCACGCCGTTCCACAAATATGTTCCGGTTCATATCGCAGCAATAAACGCATAAACTTAAAAACCTCTGTCGTCCACGAAAAACACGAAAGACACGAACAAAAACAATAGATTGCTCCAGAAACCCATTCACTCATCGGTTGAGCGCCAAACTGCCGATAGGTATTTGATTTTTTCGTGCTTTTCGTGTTTTTCGTGGACAACTGCTTAATCCTCAAGGAGTCATACATGTCGAACTTGTATACGGAGCGCGTTTTGAACGTGCATCATTGGAACGACACGCTGTTCAGTTTCCAAACCACGCGCGATCCGGGATTGCGTTTTCATAACGGCCATTTCGTCATGATCGGCCTCGAAGTCGAAGGCAAACCCTTGATGCGCGCCTACAGCATCGCCAGCGCCAATTACGAAGAACATCTGGAATTTCTCAGCATCAAGGTGCAAGACGGGCCATTGACCTCGCGCTTGCAGCATCTGCAAGTCGGCGATCCCCTGTTGGTCAGCCGCAAACCGGTCGGCACGCTGATCGTCGACGATCTGTTGCCGGGGAAAAACCTGTATCTGCTCGGCACCGGCACCGGCTTGGCGCCGTTTATGAGCATCGTCAAAGACCCTACAGTCTATGAGCGCTTCGAAAAAAATCGTGCTGGTGCATGGCGTGCGCCTGGTGAGCGAATTCGCCTATCGCGACTATCTCAGCGAGGATTTGCACCAGCATGAATTCCTCGGCGATCTGGTGCGCGACAAGCTGATCTACTACCCGACGGCGACGCGCGAACCGTTTCAAAATCAGGGGCGACTGACCGATCTCATCGAAAGCGGCAAACTGGCGCAAGACATCGGCTTGCCGCCGCTCGACCCGCAACACGATCGAGCGATGCTGTGCGGCAGCCCGCAGATGCTCAAAGACACCTGCCGGATTCTGGACGCCAAGGGCTTCGTCGCCTCGCCGCATATCGGCCATGCAGGCCACTATGTCATCGAGCGGGCTTTCGTCGAAAAATAACTCACGCATAGCAACCGTTTTCCTGCCGGCGCCCTGCCCGCACTAAAAGTCGGCGCTGGCGGGACGGGTCCGACAACGACGAAAATCGATGCAAAATATATAGATATCCGGTTTGTCGTATAGTTCGAAAAACAGTTTGAGAAATTTTCGCAAGATTGGGTATCATAGCCTCGACTTGTAGCGCGATCTCGTGCTACGGGCGCGGACGACAACCTAAGAACACACGCACCCTGCGTCCGACGATCCACAGACATGCGAACGGGAGAATTATGCCTTTGACAATCGGAGTTGTCCGGGAAACAGCCGCCGGAGAGAAACGGGTTGCGACAGTACCCGAAGTGGTTGAAAAACTGATCAAACTAGGCTTCAAGGTGGCGGTCGAATCCGGGGCCGGCGACGCCGCCAATTTCAGCGACGACACCTATCGCGCCGCTGGCGCCGAGGTGATCCAGAACGCAGCGCAGTTGTGGTCTTCCGCCGATATCGTGTTCAAAGTGCGCGCCCCGTCCGCCGAAGAAGTCGGCCTGATGCGCGAAGGCGGCACGTTGGTCAGCTTCGTCTGGCCCGCGCAAAATCCCGAATTGATGAAACAGCTCGCCGCCAAAAAGGCGACCGTGCTGGCGATCGACGCGCTGCCGCGCACCTTGAGCCGCGCGCAGAAGATGGACGCGCTGACCTCCCAGGCCGGTGTTGCGGGCTACCGCGCGGTTATCGAGGCCGCGAATGCGTTCGGCCGCTTCTTTAACGGCCAGATTACGGCGGCGGGCAAGGTTCCGCCAGCCAAGGTGTTTATCGCTGGTGCCGGCGTCGCCGGTCTGGCCGCGATCGGCACCGCCGCGGGTCTCGGCGCGATCGTGCGCGCCAACGACACACGCGCCGAAGTCGCCGACCAAGTCGTATCGCTGGGCGGCGAATTCGTCAAAGTCGATTACGAGGAAGAAGGTTCGGGCGGCGGCGGATACGCTAAAGTCATGAGCGAGGGCTTCCAGCAGGCGCAGCGCGAGATGTACGCCAAACAGGCCAGGGAAGTAGATATCGTCATCACCACCGCGCTGATCCCCGGCAAGCCCGCGCCGCGGCTGATTACCGCCGAGATGGTCAAGAGCATGAAGCCCGGCAGCGTGATCGTCGATATGGCCGCCGAACAAGGCGGCAACTGCGAACTGACCGAACCCGGCCAAGTCGTGGTGAAGCACGGCGTGACCATCGTCGGCTACACCGACCTGGTCAGCCGCCTCGCCAAGCAATCGTCGACGCTGTACGCGACCAATCTGTTCCGCCTCGCCGAAGAACTGTGCAAAACCAAGGACGGCATCATCGACGTCAATATGGAAGACGACGCCATTCGCGGCCTGACGGTGGTCAAGAACGGCGAAATCACCTGGCCGGCGCCGGCGCCCAAGCTGCCGGCAGCGCCGGTCGCCGCAAAACCCGCGGCGGCGCCCAAAGCGCCCGCGAAAGCAGGCGGTCATGGCGCATCGTCGGAACCGGCCTCGGTCAAGAGTCTGGCGATGACCTTCGGTTTCGGCGCGCTGGCGTTTTTGTTTATCGGCGCCTACGCACCCGCCGCCTTCCTCGCGCATTTGACGGTATTCGCGCT
Source organism: Rhodocyclaceae bacterium (assembly GCA_035283885.1). Taxonomy (GTDB): domain Bacteria; phylum Pseudomonadota; class Gammaproteobacteria; order Burkholderiales; family Rhodocyclaceae; genus DATETD01. The sequence continues at coordinate 6,916 of DATETD010000275.1, read as the reverse complement.
GGCCTGCTTCGTCGGCTACATGGTGGTGTGGAACGTCACTCCCGCCCTGCATACGCCGCTGATGAGCGTCACCAATGCGATCAGCAGCATCATCGCGATCGGCGCCTTGATCCAGGTCGCGCCGCCGCTGCTCGACGGAATCGTCGGCGAAAGCGGACGTCCCGAGCTGTGGATACGCGGCATGGCGGTTTTCGGCCTGGTGCTGACGGCGATCAATATGTTCGGCGGTTTTGCCGTCACCCAGCGCATGCTGGCTATGTTTCGTAAGTAAGCGAGGATAAATCGATATGTCTCCAAGTTTGGCCACCGTCTCGTATATCGGGGCGACAATTCTGTTTATTCTGAGTCTCGGCGGTTTATCGAACCCCGAAACTTCGCGTCGCGGCAATCTCTACGGCATGATCGGCATGGCGCTCGCGGTGCTCGCCACCGTGTTCGGCCCGCGCGTCACCACCGCCGGCATCCCCTGGATCGTCGGCGCGATGGTGGTCGGCGGCAGCGTCGGCCTCTACGCCGCGCGCACCGTCAAAATGACGCAAATGCCCGAACTGGTCGCGCTGATGCATAGTCTGGTCGGCCTGGCCGCCTGTCTGGTCGGCTACGCCAGCTATATCGACACCAGCATCAGTTTCAGCGGCGTCGAAAAGACCATCCACGAGATCGAAATCTACATCGGCATCTTGATCGGCGCGGTGACCTTCTCGGGTTCCTTGATCGCCTTCGGCAAGCTTTCGGGCAAGATCGGCGGCAAGCCGATGCTGCTGCCGGGCCGCCACCTGCTTAATCTGACCGGTCTGTTGATCGTGATCTACTTCGGCAAAGTCTTCATCGACGCGGGCAATCAGCAGGACGGCTTGATCGCCTTGGCGGTGATGACCGCAATCTCGCTGCTGTTCGGCGTCCATATGGTGATGGCGATCGGCGGCGCGGACATGCCGGTGGTGGTGTCGATGCTGAACAGCTACTCCGGCTGGGCGGCGGCGGCGACCGGCTTCATGTTGTCGAACGACTTGCTGATCGTCACCGGCGCTTTGGTCGGCTCCAGCGGCGCGATTCTGTCCTACATCATGTGCAAGGCGATGGCGCGCAACTTTCTCAGCGTGATCGCCGGCGGCTTCGGCACCGGCGGCGGCACTCCGGCGGCCTCCGGCGGCGGCGCGCAACCGGCGGGCGAAGTCACCGCCATCAGCGCGACCGACACCGCCGAGTTGTTGCGCGAAGCCAAGAACGTGATCATCGTTCCGGGCTACGGCATGGCGGTGGCGCAAGCCCAGCATACGGTGTTCGAAATCACCCGCCTGCTGCGCGAGAAGAAGGTGAATGTGCGTTTCGGCATCCACCCGGTCGCCGGGCGCATGCCGGGTCATATGAACGTGCTGCTGGCCGAAGCCAAGGTGCCTTACGACATCGTATTCGAGATGGACGAGTTGAACCACGACTTCCCGGATACCGACGTCGCGATGGTGATCGGCGCCAACGACATCGTCAATCCGGCGGCGCAGGACGACCCGACCAGCCCGATCGCCGGCATGCCGGTGCTCGAAGTCTGGAAGGCCAAAACCTCGATCGTCATGAAGCGCAGCATGGCCTCGGGCTACGCCGGCGTCGATAATCCCTTGTTCTACAAGGAGAACAATCGCATGCTGTTCGGCGACGCCAAGAAGATGCTCGACGAAGTTCTGGCGGCGCTGAAGGCCTGACGCCCCTCGCGGCGCGCTCCGGGATGGCATCCGGCGCGCCGCCACCCATCGCATTACCGATATCCCCATGATTCTCGATCGCATGGAGCGTCAGCATTTCGCGTGGCTATCGATCGTCATGGCGGTGGCGACGATCGCACTCAAGACCGCCGCTTGGTGGGTCACCGGCTCGGTCGGCTTGCTGTCCGACGCCGCCGAATCCTTGGTCAATCTCGCCGGCGCATCGTTCGCGCTGTGGATGATCCTGATCACCCGTCAGCCCGCCGACAAGCAACATCCGTTCGGACATAGTAAAGCGGAATATTTCTCCAGCGGTTTCGAAGGCGTGCTGATTTTTATCGCCGCATTGGCGATTATCGGCACGGCGGTGCAACGCCTTTGGAACCCGCAACCGCTCGACGCCGTCGGCTGGGGCTTGGTCTTGTCGGCGATCAGCGCCGTCATCAATTTCGTCGTCGCGCAAACCCTGCAACGCGCGGCCCGGCGCTTCGACTCGATCGCGCTCGAAGCCGACTCCAAGCACCTGATGACCGACGTATGGACCTCGGTCGGCGTGATCGGCGGCATCGCCATCGTCGCCGCCACCGGTTGGCTATGGCTGGACGCGCTGGTCGCGATTCTCGTCGGTCTGCATATCGTCGTCGAAGGTTACCGCCTGATCCGCGCCTCGGCCGACGGTATGATGGATGCGGCGTTGAGCGATGCGGAGATCGTGCAAATTCAAGCCGCCTTGCAAACCTTCGCCGCGCGCGATATTCGTTACAAGAATCTAAAAACCCGGCGCGCCGGCGCGGCGTCGTTTATCCATGTGGATATTTTGGCGCCGCGTCACTGGACGATAGGCCAAGGCCACGACATGCTCGACGAGATCGAATTGCGCTTGGCCGAAACCATACGCGGGGCCACCGTAGTCACGCATTTGGAGCCTTGGGATTGAGCGCGCAAATCCACCTTTCCCGGCGATTTCTCAGCTAGAATCGGCGTTCCCGATTAACCTAATGGAAGCACAACCATGAGTGATTTGAGACAAAAATTCGATGCCGCCGCCGCCGACTCCAAGAACCTGCCCGAGCGTCCGAGCAACGACGTGATGTTGAAGATGTATGCCCTGTTCAAGCAAGCCGACAAGGGCGACGTCGAAGGCAAGCGCCCCGGCTTCACCGACATGGTCGGTCGCGCCAAGTACGACGCCTGGGAAAAACTCAAAGGCACCGACAGCGCCACTGCGATGCAGCAGTACATCGACCTGGTCGAATCGCTCAAGTAATTCGATCTCGCACTACCGACAGGCCGATCGGCCTGTCGGCCCAAGCAGCGCCCCTCGCCGCTCTCGCCTTACGGCGCATCGTCGGGCGTAAAAATTCCCCTTCTCGCCATGAAAATTGAATCGATTCGACTGAAGAACTTCAAAGTTTTTCGCGATATCCATTTGAAGAATATTCCATCTTTTTTGGTGGTGGTCGGCGCCAACGGCTCGGGAAAATCGACCTTATTCGATGTATTCGGCTTCCTGCACGATTGCCTGAAAGGCACGGTGCGTCAGGCCTTGGATAAACGCGGGCGGTTCCGCGAAGTGCTGAGCCGCGACGCCGATAGCGATGCGATATTGATCGAGATACAGTATCGTATGCCAATTATAGGAACCGAGCGTCTGGTCACCTATTCCTTGGAAATTAGCGAACAAAACGGCGCACCGATAGTGCGACGCGAGTTGCTGCGCTATAAACGCGGGCGCTACGGCAGCCCTTATCATTTCCTCGATTTTTCGGCGGGCGAAGGCTATGCGATCACCAACGAGGAAGACTTCAATAAAAATGACGAGGAACTTTCCAGAGAGACACAAAAGGTCGCTCCAGATACCTTGGCGATCAAGGGCTTGGGCCAATTCGAGCGTTTCAAAGCGGCCAATGCTTTCAGCCAGTTGATCGAATCGTGGCATGTATCGGACTTTCACATCGACGCCGCACGAGGCCGCAAAGAGGCGGCAGGCGATTCCGAACATTTAGCGGCAACCGGCGATAACTTACCGCGCGTAGCGCAGTACTTATATGAACAGCATCCGAAGACTTTTCGGCGCATACTCGATGCCATGGCTCGTCGAGTGCCGGGCGTGGAGTCGGTCGAACCGCGCTTAATGGACGATGGCTACCTCACCTTGCGCTTTAAGGATGGCTCGTTCAAAACGCCGTTTCTGGATCGCTATGTCTCCGATGGCACCATCAAAATGTTCGCCTATCTGGTGCTGTTGCACGACCCCCGCCCACATCCCCTACTCTGCGTCGAAGAACCGGAGAACCAGCTCTACCCACGATTGATGCACGAACTGGCCGAGGAATTCCGACTGTATGCGAAGCATGGCGGCCAAGTGCTGGTATCGACGCATTCGCCGGATTTTCTGAATGCAATGCAGTTGGACGAAGTCTGCTGGCTGGTGAAACGCCAAGGTAGTACGGAAATCCGACGTGCATGCGACGACGCGCAGTTGACGGCCTACATGGCCGATGGCGATCAAATGGGGTATCTGTGGAAACAGGGTTTTTTCGAAGGCGCCGACCCGATATGAAGGAGTTGGTGTTCTTGCTGGAAGAAGAGTCGGCTAAGGCGATGCTGGAAAGCTTACTGCCGCGCATTCTGCATCGCAGTATTCGCCACCGCTTGATCGCATTCGAAGGCAAGCAGGATCTGGAGCGACAATTGGTCAAACGACTGCGCAACTATTCCAATCGGCAAGCGCGCTTTATCGTTCTTCGCGATCAGGACAGCGCGCCGGATTGCCGCGCGGTGAAAACCAAACTGATTCAACTTTGTCGACAAGCGGGAAAAACCGACAGCACGCTGGTGCGCATTGCCTGCAAGGAACTCGAAACCTGTTATCTGGCCGATCTGAAGGCCGTCGAACAGGCGCTTGGCGTATCGAAACTGGCTGAAAAACAAAACATCGCCAAGTTCCGCCATCCAGATCGACTCGGCAGTCCCAGTAAAGAATTGGCGAACTTGACTGCGGGCGCCTATCAAAAAGTCAGCGGCTCGCGCGCCATCGGCGCCTTTCTCGACCCCGCCAACACGCGGTCGGCCAGCTTCGGCAACTTGATCGACGGCATCCGGCGGATGGAAAATCAACTGCTCGACTTCCCATCCGAACAATAGGCAATAATCCGTCCCGTCAGCGCCGACTTTCGCATCCTGCGCGCACGGCGGCATACAACATGCCTAGCGTTATTGCGGAAAACGCCAACAGCGACCAATCGGCGATCGATAGGCCGAGAAAGGTCCAACCGGCTTCGGAGCATAGGCCCGAGGCTTCGAACAGCAGCGGCGCTTGCGCGCCGGCCCATTCGACGAAGCGCTCCCACCACGGTTGATCCGCCGTGCAACTGATGCTTTTGGCGAAGCGTTGTATCCACACTTGATAGCCGGCGACCACGACGCCCGTCGCCGCCGTGGCGGCCATCAGCACGGCCAGCGCGCAACGCCCGAGCGCCGGTTTAACCAACGCCAGCGTCAGCACCGCCTCCAGCGTCAGCAGCATATACAGCATGCGCTGCAAAATACATAAATGACAGGCCGCGAGATTCAGCGTGCGCGCGAGCACTAGGCCGCCGACCACCAAACCGCAGGCGACCAGTCCGGTCGCGACGAACGGCGTGCGCGGCGAACGCGCTATAGCAGACAAGGTCATTATTTTTTCCGTTCCTGGCGCGCCTTATCGATCAAGGCGTCGGCGGTCTTGAGCATATGCTCGTAACCGCCCTCGCTGCCGATCAAGAACTTGCCGTCGATCGCCAACGCCGGCACGCCGTTGATCCGCGCCGCGGCGACTTCCTGCTCGGCGCGCATTTGCTTGCTCTGCACCGCAAACGAACTCATCATATCGGCGAACCTCTTGCTGTCGCCGCCCTTGGAACCGACCCAGGCGATCACCGCTTCGTCGGTATTGAACGGCGCGCGCTCGCGATGAATCGCCACGAACACCGCATCGTCGAGCTTGGCCAAATCGCCGCCGGCTTCGAGCGCGAAATACAGCTTGGATAAACGCACCCAGATTGCCCGATTGAAGGTCACCGGCACACGGCGCACGCTTACATCCTTGGGCAGCCTGGCGGCCCACTTATGCAAAACAGGATTAAACTCGGCGCAATGCGGGCAACCGTAAGAAAAAAATTCGATCACTTCGATCTTGCCCTTGGCGTCGGTATTCATCGGCGGATTGATCGGCGTGTAATCGCGCCCGGCCTCCGGCCCCGCCGCCATGCCGAGAGTGCTCCAAAGGGTCATCCACAGCGCTACAAATAGATTTTTCATCAAGGTTCTCCAGTAAAAAGGGACTGCGACAAGCATTTTATGCGGACGTTCCCTGCGGTAAAACTTGGTAACACTTTATTTTTCACCGAGCTTACGCATTTTCGTCGCCGGCGCACCGATCGGCATCATGCTGTCGGCGTCGCTGCTGCTGCCGAAGAAACGCGGTCGCTTTATGCGCCAGGACGTAGCGCGCGTGGAATAGCCGCAAAAGTCGGCGCTGGCGGGACGGGTGGGGGCGCGATTACAATCGATCCAGCGGACTGGTCACTCCGCGCCCGCCTTTGTTCAATACATGGGTATAAATCATCGTCGTAGACACATCCGAATGCCCCAATAATTCCTGCACCGTGCGGATATCCTGGCCGCTCTCAAGCAGATGCGTGGCGAAGGAATGGCGCAGCGTATGCGGCGTCGCCAGTTTGGCGATACCGGAAGATTGCAATGCCCTCTTCATCGCCCGCTGCAACGACTTTTCGTCGATATGATGACGTCGAACCTGGCCGCTACGCGGATCGGTCGAAAAACCGCTCGCGCAGAAGACATATTGCCAAGCCCACTCTTTAGCCGCATGCGGGTATTTCTGCGCCAGCGCATCGGGCAACCACACATCGACTTTACCCGCCGCCAAATCGTCGTCGAAAATCGACCGCCGCCGCGCCAAATGCTCGGTCAACGGCGACGCCAAAGCGGTCGGCAGCATCGTGACTCTGTCTTTAGCACCCTTGCCGTCGCGTATCAGAATTTCATTGCGCCCGAAATCCACATCCTTGACGGGGTGCAATCGAAAGTGTTGGTCGCCGCAGAAGCTTAGGCAGCGAGAGCATTCCAATAGCGTTCCCAGCCGCCATTGGCGCGAGCAACACGCAGATTGAGCATGGCTTGAGCGTTTTCAGGCGTCCACCAAGCACCGGCAA
>DATETD010000274.1:0-7499 GCA_035283885.1 Rhodocyclaceae bacterium | reverse complement strand
CGCCGCGCGGCCCCAATACGGATTTGACGAGCGGCGCCTTGGGATTGGCGCCTCGTTTGATGACGATGCCGGTCTCGCCGTTCTTGAGTTTGACGAAGGCGCCGGGAGGATACACCCCCAACTCTTTGACGATCAATACCGCAAGTTCCTCATCGACCTCGGTGCCGCGCTTCAGAAAAATTTCCCGCATGGCAAGCTTGCTGGTGGCCGGCTTGCGATACATCCGCGGCGTCATCATGGCGGTATACATATCCGCCAACCTCAATACCCTCGCCCATGCGGAAATCTCGTCGGCCTGCAATCCCGCCGGATATCCTTTACCGTTCAAACGTTCATGATGCTGCATGACTGCGGTCGTCCAGATGGAATTGACGACCCCAAAAGACTCCAGCATCTCGACCGTCTCCCGCGGATGAGCGGTGATCTTTTGCTTTTGGCTGTCGCTCAAACCTCCCTGATGGCCGAATAGTTCGTCTTGCAGCTTCAGCATCGATAAATCGCAGGTCAGCGCTGCGGCGATAATCGACCGACGATCCTCCGCAGAGATCTTTTTGCGTAACGCGACCAATTCGCATAGGACTGCACGATATAAAGGATGCGCTACCGCGTAATGCCCCGAGCTATCGAGATGCACCGAACCCAAAGCCGCATCGGCATCGAAATTACATAACTTCTGCACATCCTCCGCTAGACCCAAGATGCGATCCGGGAAACTTATGGCGGATAGCTCGCTCTCGGCGGCATCCGACTCCTGCCCCAAGAGGGTAAACAGATGCTTCAAACGATCGTTGAATTCGGTCAATATGCGAAACGGCGTCGGCGGCTTGCCGTCCAGCGCACTTTGAGCGGAGTCCGGCGCCTCCTGCCCGAACAAACCCCGTTCGAGCAAAAAATCGACTTGCCGTTGTGAACCGACGATCAATCCTTTTTTCAGCAAAAGATTGCCGCGACCATCGTAACAGTCGCACGGAACAGGACATCCAACCACGATCTGTCTGCCGTTCAGTCTATTCATTGCTTATGCGGTTGACCTTTTCAGAATTCTATGGCCGGAAGGACGCTAAACAACAAACGATGCTTCGATATCGCCCTCCGTAAGGCAATCTATTTTCGCCTTGCAGGAGGCCGAAGGAAGCGAGGAATAGAACGTAGAAAGCCCCATTTTGACCTCCATAGCGGCTTAAACACCCGCCGATGGAGAAATAGCACTCGCGCAAAGAGCGGTCGCCTAACTCAATCGGCTTTCTTCTTTTTAATCGGCCTCGCCCACCCGGCGACCGTCGCCTGCTTGGCGCGCGACAGGGTGAGTTGACCGGCGGGCGCATCGCGCGTCAAGGTCGTGCCTGCGCCTAGCGTCGCGCCGCGTCCTACCGTCACCGGAGCGACCAGTTGCGTATCCGAGCCGATGAACGCATCGTCCTCGATAATGGTGCGGAACTTGTTCGCGCCATCGTAATTGCAGGTGATCGTGCCCGCGCCGATATTCACGCGACGGCCGACGGTCGCGTCGCCGACATACGCCAGATGGTTAGCCTTGGAATGGTCGGCGATCTGCGTATTCTTGATCTCGACGAAGTTGCCGATATGCACATCCTTGCCGAGTTCCGCGCCGGGACGCAAGCGCGCATAGGGACCGATTTGGTTTTCCTCGCCGACGACCGCATCCTCGATATGACAAAACGCCGCGATGCGCGCGCCGCGCCCGATGCGGCAGTTCTTCAGCACGCAATGCGCGCCGACGACGACTTCGTCCGCGAGTTCGACGCGGCCTTCGAACACGCAATTCACGTCGATGCTCACATCGCGACCGCAGAACAAAACGCCGCGCACGTCGATGCGTTGCGGGTCGAGCAAAGTCACTCCCGCCTCCATCAGCGCCGTCGCACGGTCGTATTGATAGACGCGCTCCAGCATCGCCAGTTGCACTTTGCTGTTGACGCCTTCGGTTTCCCATGCGTCGTCGGGCTGCGAAGTCGCCACCGCCATGCCTTCGGCGACCGCCTTGGCGACGATGTCGGTCAGGTAATATTCGCCTTGCGCATTGCGCGTCTCCAAGCTCGGCAACCACCGCGCCAAGGCCGCGGTCGGCGCCAGCAAAATGCCGGTATTGATTTCACGAATTGCGCGTTCTTCGTCGCTCGCGTCCTTCTCTTCGACGATACGCGTTACGGCATCTTGCTCGCGCACGATGCGACCATAACCCTTCGGCTTATCCAGAATCGCCGTCAATAAACCTAAGGCGTCGACGGGCGTGCTGTCGATCAGACGACGCAAGGTCGAGACGCGCGTCAGCGGCACGTCGCCATACAGCACCAAAGTCGGCGCTGGCGGGACGGCTCCGGCTCCAGCCGCCGTCAGAAACGGCAGAGCCTGCAACACGGCATGTCCCGTGCCTTGCGGCGGGTCTTGTTTGACCCAATGGATATCGTCGGCCCCGGCGGCGGTCAGCGCATCGCGCACCTGCTCGCCGCCGTGTCCATACACCACACAGAGCCGCACCTCGCCCAACTCGCGCGCGGTATCGACCACATGGCGCAATAAAGGCTTGCCCGCCAAGGGATGCAGCACCTTGGGTAGAGACGATAACATCCGCTTGCCTTGACCGGCAGCGAGGATCACTACATTCAACATAGATAAACCTAGAAAAGGCAGCTGTCCACGAAAGACACAAAAAGCACGAAAAGAATCAACGACCTATTGGTCGCTTGACGCTCACCCGTTGGGTGAATGAGTTTTTAGCGCAAGCTATTGTTCTCGTTCGTGTCTTTCGTGCTTTTCGTGGACAACAGAGGTTTTTAGGATAGACCTTATCAACGCGGCAAAACGCTAGCTCCCATCAGGAACTCGTCGACGGCGCGCGCGCATTGGCGGCCTTCGCGAATCGCCCAAACCACGAGCGATTGACCGCGACGCACGTCGCCCGCCGCAAACACGCCCTTGACATCGGTATGATACGCCGTCGCGCCTTCGGTGTCGGCGCGCGCATTGCCGCGCGCATCCTTGGCGACGCCGAATGCTTCAAGCATGCCAGCGACCGGATTGACGAAGCCCATCGCGAGAAACGCGAAATCGGCCTGAATATCGAATTCGGATCCGGGAATTTCGCTCATCTTGCCGTCGGTCCAAGCCAGACGCACCGCCTTGATCGCTTTCAGCTTGCCCACTTCGCCGATAAAGGCCTTGGTGGCGATAGACCAATCGCGCTCGCAGCCCTCGTCGTGCGACGAAGAAGTACGCATGCGCAAAGGCCAGTACGGCCAAACCAAGGGGCCGTTTTCCTGCTCGGGCGGACGCGGCAACAATTCGATCTGCGTGATACTCGCAGCGCCATGGCGATTCGAGGTGCCGACGCAGTCGGAGCCGGTATCGCCGCCGCCGATCACCACCACATGCTTGCCTTTGACATTGATCGGATTCTTCGCACCGCCGGCGTTTTCCTTGTTCTGCGCAATCAGGAATTCGAGCGCGAAATGCACGCCGGACAACTCGCGTCCCGGCACGGGCAAATCGCGTGGATGCTCCGAACCGCCCGCCAGCACCACCGCATCGAACTCGGCGCGCAAACGCTCCGCCGGCACATTCTGCACGGCGTCATTGACGATGCCCGCAGGCATTGCGGCGGAAGTCACCATCGCACTCGTCACGAACTGCACGCCCTCGGCTTCCATTTGCGCCATACGCCAGTCGATCTGCGTCTTTTCGAGCTTGAAATCGGGAATGCCGTAACGCAACAGGCCGCCGATGCGATCGTTCTTTTCATAGACCGTCACCGCATGGCCGGCGCGGACCAACTGTTGCGCCGCCGCGAGCCCCGCCGGGCCGGAGCCGACTACAGCGACTTTTTTGCCGGTTTTAATGGCAGCCGGTTGCGGCGCGATCCAACCGCTCTGCACCGCCTTATCGATAATCGCGCGCTCGATCGACTTGATGCCGACCGGACTACGCTGAATATTCAGCGTACACGCCTCTTCGCACGGCGCGGGACAAATACGGCTGGTGACTTCGGGAAAGTTATTGGTCGAATGCAGCACGTCCAGCGCTTCGCGCCAGTCGCCGCGATACACCAAATCGTTCCAGTCCGGAATGATGTTATTCACCGGACAACCGTTGTTGCAAAACGGAACACCACAATCCATACAGCGCGCACCCTGCTGCTTCGCCTGATCGTCGCTCAATGCGACGATAAACTCGCGATAGTGTCCGATTCGCTGCTCGGGCGCTTGATAGCCCTCGGAAACGCGGGAATACTCAAGAAATCCTGTCGGCTTGCCCATTACGCGGCCTCCTGCGCTGGCGATTGTGTTAACACGGTGCGCGATGCGCGGCTTGCCGCCATTTCCTTCAGCGCGCGCCGATATTCATTTGGAAACACCTTGACGAAACGCCGACGAGCGTTATTCCAGTCCGCCAGCAGCGCCTTGCCGCGCTCGCTATCCGTATACCGGACATGCTGCTCGATCATTTGGCGCAACTGCGTTTCGTCGCGCTGCTCGCGATGCCACAAGCCGTCGTCGGCTTGTTCGGCTTCGGCCTGGACTTTTTCCAAAGCCACCATCGCGGGATTGCAGCGCTGAGCGAAAAGACCATCTTCGTCATACACATAGGCGATGCCGCCCGACATGCCTGCGGCGAAGTTGCGCCCCGTCGCGCCCAGCACCACCACCGTGCCGCCAGTCATGTATTCGCAACCGTGATCGCCCGTACCTTCGACCACGGCGGTCGCGCCCGAATTGCGCACACAAAAACGCTCGCCCGCCACGCCACGCAAGAAGGCTTCGCCCTCAGTCGCGCCGTACAGCACGGTGTTGCCGACGATAATATTCTCCGACGACGCGCCGCGGAACGCCTGCGGCGGTTTGACGACGAGGCGCCCGCCCGACAAACCCTTGCCGACGTAATCGTTGCCTTCGCCGGTCAATTCCATCGCGATGCCACGCGCTAAGAAGGCGCAGAAGCTCTGCCCCGCCGTACCGCTCAACTTAATGTCGAGCGTACCTTCCGGCAAGCCGCACTGACCGTAACGCTTGGCCACTTCATACGACAACAAGGCGCCGACGGTGCGATTTTCGTTGCGAATCTTAGCTTCGATTACGGTCTTCTCGCCACGCTGCAAAGCCGGCTGCGCCTGCTCGATCAAGCGATGATCCAGCGCACGCGCCAAGCCATGATCCTGAGTTTCCCGATGGAAACACGCCACCTCGGCGGGCAATGTGGGCATGTAGAAAATCCGCGAGAAATCGATGCCCTTGGCTTTCCAGTGCTCGATGCCCGAACGCATATCGAGCAGATCGGCGCGACCGATCAGATCGTCGAAGCGACGAATCCCCAACTGCGCCATCAGCTCGCGCACTTCTTCGGCGACGAAGAAGAAATAGTTAACCACATGCTCGGGTTGGCCGGTAAATAGTTGCCGCAACACCGGATCCTGCGTGGCGACGCCGACCGGGCAGGTGTTCAGATGACATTTGCGCATCATGATGCAACCTTCGACCACCAGCGGCGCGGTCGCGAAACCGAACTCGTCCGCACCCAACAAGGCGCCGATCACCACGTCGCGACCGGTTTTCATCTGACCGTCGGCTTGCACGCGAATCCGGCCGCGCAAACGGTTCAACACCAGCGTCTGCTGCGTCTCGGCCAAACCGAGTTCCCACGGCGTTCCTGCATACATGATCGAAGAAATCGGCGAAGCGCCCGTGCCGCCGTCGTGACCGGCGATCACCACATGGTCGGCCTTGGCCTTGGCCACGCCGGCCGCGACCGTGCCGACGCCGACTTCGGACACCAGCTTGACCGAAATGCTCGCCTGAGGATTCGAGTTCTTCAGATCGTGAATCAACTGCGCCAGATCTTCGATCGAGTAAATATCGTGATGCGGCGGCGGCGAAATCAGACCGACGCCCGGCACCGAATGGCGCAGGAAACCGATGTATTCGGACACCTTATGACCGGGCAATTGACCGCCCTCGCCGGGCTTCGCGCCCTGCGCCATCTTGATCTGAATCTGATCGGCATTGGCGAGATATTCCGCCGTGACGCCGAAACGTCCCGACGCCACCTGTTTGATTGCGGAGCGCAGACTATCGCCGGCCTGTAGCGGAATATCGCGCTCGATACGGTTCTGCCCGATCACGCTCGCCAAGGTGCTGCCGGCGGTGACCGGCTTGAAGCGCATCGGATCTTCGCCGCCCTCGCCGGTATTCGACTTGCCGCCGATACGATTCATGGCGATCGCTAGGGTCGCATGCGCCTCGGTGGAAATCGAACCCAAGGACATCGCCCCGGTCGCAAAGCGCTTGACGATTTCCTTCGCCGATTCGACCTCGTCCAACGGAACCGGAGGTGCGGCAGGCTTGAGTTCGAATAAGCCGCGCAAGGTCAAATGACGCTTACTTTGATCGTTGATAATGCGCGAATATTCGCGATAGCTCGACGTCTGCCCGGAGCGAGTGGCGTGCTGCAGCTTGGCGATCGCATCCGGCGTCCACATATGCTCTTCGCCGCGAATGCGGAAGGCGTATTCGCCGCCCGCATCGAGCTGATTTGCAAGCACCGGATCGTTGCCGAACGCCGCGCGATGCACGCGCACCGCCTCTTCCGCCACCTCGTTCAGACCGATGCCCTCGATCTGCGTCGGCGTGCCGGTGAAGTAACGCTCGATCAGCGCCGTATTCAGGCCGATCGCTTCGAAAATCTGCGCGCCACAGTAGGACTGATAAGTCGAGATGCCCATCTTGGACATCACTTTATTCAAGCCCTTGCCGATCGCCTTGACGAATTTTTGCTGCGTCGCCGTCACATCTTTACCGTTCTGGGTGCAGTAATCGACAATCGATTCCAGCACCAACCACGGACACACCGCCTCGGCGCCGTAGCCGGCCAATAAGGCGAAATGATGGACTTCTCGCGCCGAACCGGTGTCGACCACCAAGCCGGTGCTGGTGCGCAAACCGGCGCGCGTCAGGTGACGATGCACGCTGGCGCAGGCCAACAAGGCCGGAATCGCGACGCGCTCGCGCGACATCGCACGATCCGATAGCACGACGATGTTATAACCGTCGGCGACCGATTGCTCCGCCGCCTTTTCGAGAGTTTCCAAGGCTTGCCGACATCCCGCCGCGCCTTCGGCTGCAGGATAAGTAATATCCAGCACCAGCGACTTGAAGCGCCCTTGGGTCGCGCGGTCGATATCGCGCAACCGCACGAAATCGGCATTCAGCAGCACCGGCTGGGTGACTTCGAGACGCGGAGTCAGCGGTTCGTCGTCGTCATTCGCAATGCCCATGAGATTCGGCTTCGGACCGATGAAGCTCGTCAGCGACATCACGATTTCTTCGCGGATCGGATCGATCGGCGGATTGGTCACCTGCGCGAACAACTGCTTGAAGTAGTTGTACAGGGGCTTGTTCTTCGACGACAACACCGGCAAAGCCGAATCGTTGCCCATCGAACCGGTGGCCTCTTCGCCGCTGAGCAGCATCGGCTCGAGGACAAACTTA
>DATETD010000273.1:0-2207 GCA_035283885.1 Rhodocyclaceae bacterium | reverse complement strand
TGCAGGCACTGGAGACCTACGGCGAGGACTGGCAGAAGGAAGTCTTCCTGAAGCCGCTGGTGGCCGGCACCTGGACCGGCACCATGTGCCTGACCGAACCGCATTGCGGCACCGACCTCGGCCTGCTGCGCTCCAAGGCCGAACCGCAAGCCGACGGCACGTACAAAATCACCGGCAACAAGATTTTCATCTCGTCGGGCGAACATGACTTGGCCAGCAATATCGTCCATTTGGTCTTGGATCGCCTGCCGGGCGCGCCGATCGGCGTCAAGGGCATTTCTTTGTTCATCGTGCCGAAATTCATCCCCAAGGCCGATGGTTCCGTCGGCCCGCGCAACGGCGTGACCTGCGGTGCGCTCGAAGAAAAAATGGGCATCCACAGCAACGCCACCGCCGCGATCAACCTCGACGACGCCACCGGTTGGCTGATCGGCGAGCCGAATAAAGGCTTGAACGCGATGTTCGTGATGATGAACGCCGCGCGTCTCGGCGTCGGCATGCAATCGCTGGGCCTGAACGAAGTGGCGTATCAAAACGCCGCGATCTACGCCAAAGAGCGCCTGCAAATGCGCAGCCTGTCGGGTCCCAAAGCACCCGATCAGCCTGCCGATCCCATTATCGTGCACCCGGATGTGCGTCGCATGCTGTTGACCGCGCGCGCCTACGTCGAAGGCGGTCGCGCATTCAGCTACTTCGTCGCCATGCATCTCGACCGTTCGCTGTCGCACCAAGATGAGGCCGTGCGTAAGGAATCTGCCGATTTAGTGGCGCTGCTGACGCCGATTGTCAAGGCCTTCATGACCGACAACGGCTGGATATCCACCGTCGAAGCGATGCAAGTGTTCGGCGGTCATGGATTCATCACGCTGAACGGCATGGAGCAATACGTGCGCGACGCGCGCATCAATATGATTTACGAAGGCACCAACACCGTGCAATCGCTGGATTTGTTGGGCCGCAAGATTCTGATGGACAACGGCGCCAAGTTGCGTAAATTCGGCGCGATGGTGCAAGCCTTCGTCGAAGAAAACGGCACCGACGAAGCGATGAGCGAATTCGTCACGCCGTTGGCCGATATCGGCGACAAACTCACCAAACTGACGATGGAAATCGGCATGAAAGCCTTCCAGAATCAGGACGAAGTCGGCGCCGCCGCCGTCCCCTATCTGCGCGTGGCCGGCCATATGGTCTATGCGTATATGTTCGCCCGTATGGCCAAGATCGCCTTGGCCAAACAAGACTCCGGCGATACCTTCTACAAGGCCAAACTGGCGACCGCGCGCTTCTACTTTGCGCGTCTGCTGCCCGAAACCGCCATGTTGATTCGCCAAGCGCGTTCGGGCGCTAAGTGTTTGTTGGACCTCGAAGCTGAACTGTTCTAAGAGAAAGGGTCGTAATGAGTAATTTCATCGTCAAGAAAGTCGCCGTACTCGGCGCCGGCGTCATGGGCGCGCAAATCGCCGCGCATTGCGTTAACGCCAATGTCCCGGTCGTGCTGTTCGATCTGCCCGCCAAGGAAGGTCCGAAGAACGGCATCGTGCTGCGCGCCATCGACAACCTCAAGAAGCTCAGTCCCGCGCCCTTGGGCAACAAGGACGACGCTGCTTGCATTCAAGTCGGCAACTACGAGGACAACCTCGACTTGCTGAAAGAATGCGACCTGGTGATCGAGGCGATCGCCGAGCGTATGGACTGGAAACACGACCTGTACAAAAAAGTCGCCACCAGCATTGCGCCGAATGCGATTTTCGCCACCAACACCTCGGGCTTGTCGATCACCGCGCTGTCCGAAGGCTTCGACGCCGAACTGAAGTCGCGTTTCTGCGGCGTGCATTTCTTCAATCCGCCGCGTTACATGCACTTGGTCGAACTGATCCCGACCGCTGCCACGCGCCCGGAAATCCTCGATCAACTCGAAGGCTTCCTCGTCACCACGCTTGGTAAAGGCGTCGTGCGCGCCAAGGACACGCCCAACTTCGTCGCCAACCGCGTCGGCGTTTTCGGCATGCTGTCCACGATCTATCAAACCGAGCAGTTCGGCCTGTCCTGCGACGTGGTGGACGATCTGACCGGTTCGAAGCTCGGTCGCGCCAAGTCCGGCACCTTCCGCACGGCGGATGTCGTCGGCCTCGATACCATGGCGCATGTGATCAAGACCATGGAAAACACCTTGAGCGGCGGCAACGATCCGTCCTCGGCGCTGTACA
>DATETD010000272.1:0-6205 GCA_035283885.1 Rhodocyclaceae bacterium | reverse complement strand
GCTGGTTCGTTGGCGCAAGCGACCGTCGAGGGGCAACTCGATACTCGCGCCGAGGTGGCGCGCCATCAAGGCGATTTCCGCAAGATCGTCGAAGGCTTGAATGCAGTGATGGTGGCGATCAGCGGGCCGGTGGCGGAGGTTGGGCGGGTGATGTCGGCGATGGAGCAGGGGGACTTGAGTCAGACGATTGCCGCGACTTACCGTGGGCAGTTGGCCGATCTGTGCGAGTCGGTGAATAACACCGTCGCCAAGCTGGCCGAAACGATGGCCGAGGTGACCAACACCAGCGAAGCCTTGTCGAGCGCCACCGAAGAAGTCGCGGCGACGGCGCAGTCGCTGTCGCAGGCCTCGTCGGAGCAGGCGGCTTCGGTCGAGGAAACCACGGCGTCGATCGAGCAGATGTCGGCCTCCATCTCGCAAAATGCCGAGAATTCGGGCATGGCCGATGGCATGTCGCTCGAAGGCACGAAAAAAGCGGCCGAGGGTGGGCAAGCGGTGAACGAGACGGTGACGGCGATGAAGCAGATCGCCAAGCGGGTCGGCATCATCGACGATATCGCCTATCAAACCAATCTGTTGGCGTTGAATGCGGCGATCGAAGCGGCGCGTGCGGGCGAGCATGGCAAGGGTTTCGCCGTGGTGGCGTCGGAAGTGCGCAAGCTGGCCGAGCGCTCTCAGGTGGCGGCGCAGGAAATCGGCCAGTTGGCGCTGAATAGCGTCGGGATGGCCGAAAAAGCCGGGCGTTTACTCGATGAAATCGTACCGTCGTCGAAGAAAATCGCCGAGATGGTGCAGGAAATTACCGCCGCCTCCAAAGAGCAGACCATGGGCGTTGGGCAGATCAGTAGCGCGATGACGCAGTTGAATCAGACCACGCAGCAAAACGCCACCGCTTCGGAACAACTGGCGGCGACGGCGGAGGAAATGAGTTCGCAAGCGGATAATTTGCAGCAGGTCATGGCGTTTTTCTCCACCGGCCAGCGTCCGGCCAAGCGCCCGGCGGCAAGTAAATCGCGTAAAGCGGCGGCGCTTCCGCCCACCGAGACGCCGTCGTCGGGGGGCAGGGCGAATGGCCGAAATCGAACGCGGGTAAGCGACGAGGATTTCACGCGGTTTTGATCGCGGCGACGGACATATCTATTTCCTATAGCTGAACTTGATGATAGTATCGGCGCAAAGTTTTTCAACATCGTTGGTATAGGAAGGATCGTTATGACCGTCGCGCGGAAAATGGCTGTATTGGTGTTTGTCGTTCTTATCGGCATCGGTGGCTTGGCTGGATTGAATATCCAGCAAATGAATAAGGTGTTCCATGCGGCGAACGAGGGCAACGCCAATGTGATCCCCAGTTTGCGGGTGTTGAATCACGCCATTCTGACGCTCTCGGGGATACGCACGCTGCTTTGGCAGCATCTGAATCACAGCGATGCGTCGGAGATGGGCAAGCTCGAACAAAAGGTCGCGGTCAGCCACCAGGAAATTCTGGATGCTTTGAAGCGCTACGAGTCCCTGACGGTGGACGCCAAGGACAAGGAAATGTTGGCGGCGGATCGCGTGGCGTTTATGGATTACGTTGTCGTGCGCGATCAGTTTCTGGCGTTGTCGCTCGCCGGCAAAAAGCAGGAGGCGCGCGATTTATCCAAGGCGAACACCGCAAAAATTACGCGCGTGTGGGAGGCCTTCGAGGAGCATATGCAATACAACGTCGCTCTCGGCAAGAAATCCGAAGCTGCGGCCGAGGCGACGCGTTCCAGTGCGCAAACCGTGAGCCTGATGATCGCCGGCTTGACGCTGCTGCTGGTCGCGGCGATCGCGTTTGCGATCATTCGCAATTTGCTCAATCAGTTGGGCGGCGAGCCGGATAAGGCGACCGATGTCGCCAATCGCATTGCCGTCGGCGATTTCTCCAGCAAAATCAAGCTGAAACACGACGATGGCAGCTCGTTGATGGCGGCGATGCAGCATATGACCGAGGTGATTCAAGGGTTGGTGGCCGAAATGAATGCGATGTCGACCGCGCACGAAAAGGGCGATATCGACGTCAAGATCGACGCCCATAAATTCGAAGGCGGCTATCGCACCATGGCCGAAGGCTTGAACGCCATGGTCGGCGCGCATATCGGCGTGAATCGCAAGGCGTTGGCGTGCGTGGCGGAATTCGGCAAAGGCAATTGCGATGTCGAACTCGAAGCCTTCCCCGGCAAGCTGATCTTCATCAATACCACCATCGAACAAGTGCGCGCCAATATCAAGACGCTGATCGGCGACGTGAATCTGCTGGCGCAAGCGGCGGTCGATGGCCGGTTGGATGCGCGCGTCGATGCGATGCGCCATCAAGGCGATTTCCGTCGCATCGTCGAAGGCTTGAATGCGGTGATGGAGGCGATGGTCGGCCCGGTCGGCGAAATCGGTCGCATCATGACGGCGGTCGAGCATGGCGATCTGACGCGCTCGATTACCAAGGAATATCGCGGACAACTCAAGGCGCTGTGCGACACCGTCAATAATACGGTGGCCAAATTGGCGGAAACCATTGCGCAAGTCACCCACACCACCGAGGAGTTGTCCTCGGCGACCTCGCAGGTGGCGAATACCGCCTTAGCCTTGTCGCAAGCCTCGTCGGAGCAGGCGGCGTCGGTGGAGGAAACTTCGGCGTCGATCGAAGAGATGTCGGCGTCGATCGAGCAAAATACCGAGAACGCCAAGGTGGCGGACAGCATGTCGTCCGACGGCACGCGCAAAGCGGCGGAAGGCGGGGCGGCGGTGACGCAGACCGTGGCGGCGATGAAGCAGATTGCGCGCAAGATCGGCATTATCGACGACATCGCCTACCAGACCAATTTGCTGGCGCTGAATGCGGCGATCGAAGCCGCGCGCGCCGGCGAGCACGGCAAGGGCTTCGCCGTCGTCGCCGCCGAAGTGCGCAAGCTGGCCGAGCGTTCGCAGGTGGCGGCGCAGGAAATCGGTCAGTTGGCGGTCAATAGCGTCGGTCTGGCGGAAACCGCCGGTAAGTTGCTCGACGAAATCGTGCCGGCGACGAAAAAGACCGCGGATATGGTGCAGGAAATCACCGCCGCATCGAGCGAGCAGTCGATGGGCGTCGGACAGATCAACGGCGCGATGGCGCAATTGAATCAGATTACGCAGCAAAACGCGTCCTCATCCGAAGAGTTGGCCGCAACTTCGCAGGAGATGACCGAACATGCGGCGAATCTACGCCAGTTGATGGCGTTTTTTGCGCTCGAAGGCGTGGGTCACCGCGGCGCGGCGCGCCCGCCGTCCGCGCCGGTCGCATCGCGAGCGGCGGCAGGCAAAATAAAGTCTAGCGGGGCCTTCAACGAGAGCGAGTTTGCGCGGTTTTAAGCGATTTTCGGCAAGCGTCGTCTCTCGGTATTTCATGCAGGTTGCGCCGCCGATGAGGCGTCTTTGCAGCGCCGAATATAAAAGTCGGCGCTGACGAGACGGTTGCCGCTCGCCAGGATAGGCTTCGGGTCGCTACGATGTATACTAATCGCTACTAATTTTCTGAAGGTTTAGTAGACAATGCGCCTGCCGGAACATGCTCCCTCGCTCGATGCCGCCTTCGCGCAGTTGCTGCCGACGCGAATCGAGGCCATCATGCAGCATGCCGATCCGCTGCCGCTCGGGAAGTACCTGCATTGGGACGAGTTGCGGCGGCGTCCGGCGCCCAACGGGCTGACGCATGCCGAATGGTGGGCGGCGGTGACGCTATCCCGTCAGTCTTTGTTTCAAGAACTACCCTTGCAGGACAAGCAGGGCAAGTCCTTTGTCTTCGGCGCGCCAAGCCCGGTGGTCATCGATCTGCACCATATCGATCGCGATGCGGCGGGGCATATCCGCTCCGCTGCCGAGACGCCGCTCTCCGTGGATTCGCAGCGTTATCTCATCGGCTCGCTGATCGAGGAAGCCATCGCATCGAGTCAACTGGAGGGGGCGTCCACGACGCGTCAGGTGGCGGCGACGATGCTGCGCAGCGGGCGCAAGCCGCGCGATCTCAGCGAAACGATGATTTTCAACAACTACCAAGCGATGGAGCATCTGCGTTCGTTGCGCGCCATGACGCTCACGCCCGCGCATGTGCTGGAGTTGCATCGCATTTTGACCGAAGATACGCTGGATAACCCGGAAGATGCGGGCCGATATCGGCGCGACGATGGGGTGCATATCGTCGATGCGCGCGACAACAGCTTGCTGCATGTGCCGCCGTCGCACCGCGAACTGGCGCAACGTATGCAGCGGCTGTGCGATTTCGCCAACGCCGACGAGGCGTCGGCGCCCTTTGTGCATCCGGTGCTGCGCGCGATTCTGCTGCATTTCATGATCGGTTACGACCATCCGTTTGCCGACGGCAACGGGCGCACCGCGCGCGCACTGTTTTACTGGTCGATGGCGAAGAGCGGCTATTGGCTGATGGAATATACCTCGATCAGTCACATCCTGCGCAAGGCGGCGGCAAAGTACATGCGCGCCTACTTGCATACCGAAACCGACAAGAACGACACGACGTATTTCCTGCTGCATCAGTTGCAAACCATTCGTCAGTCCATCGCCGCTCTGCATGCTTATGTGGACAGGAAGTCGCGCGAGCAGCAGGAAACCCAGCAGTTACTGGCCTGTTCGCCCGCACTGCGTGGGCGCTTCAATCATCGCCAAACCGCACTGCTGAACCATGCTTTGCGCAATGCGGGCGAGGCGTATCGGGTCGATGCGCACCAGCGCTCCCACGCGGTGGTGTACCAGACGGCGCGGCGCGATCTGCTGGAACTGGCGGCGCTGGGTCTTCTGGAAAAGACCAAACAGGGCAATGCGTTTATTTTTTATGCGCCGACCGACTTGCGCCGACGATTGAGCGCGCTATCGGAATCGACGGCATAAGCCATCACGCCTACAACCGAGGCCGGCGCGTCCCGATGCTGGTATATTCGCGCTTTCGAGACACCACCGATTTTTACTAGATATGCATTTCCACAGCGACGACCCGGAGTTCGATAAAGAACTGCTGAAGCATGCGCCGCCCGAGCGCAACGATCCCAAGCGCCCCAATGTTTCGCCGACGATACGTCGTTCGATCAAGAATCGCTCGGCGCTGGAGGCGATCGTGCTGACGGCGGATATCCGCCGTTCCGCCAGCATTCTCAAGGAATCCATCGATATCCCCCAGTACGCCAAATTGCTCGACGATTTCGTCGCCGATTTTCGCACCTCGCTGTTCCATTATGGCGGATGGTTCGATAAATTCACCGGCGACGGCTTTATCGGCTACTGGATCGTAGAAAATTCGTTTAGCGATCAGATGGATGCGGCGCTGGATTTTTCCTGTTCGGTGATGGATAACTTTCGCAGTTACTATTACCAGGCATTTTTAGCGAATATGCGGAACGTGCCTTCCGGCGTGGGATTGTCGATCGGCATGGATGCCGGTCCCTGCTACCTGATGCCGATCGCCGGAGAATTGACGATTATCGGCTCGCCTATCGTCGGCTCGGTGCGGATGTGCTCCAACAGCGAAGCCTATAACCTGGTGCTGAACGCCTATTCCGGCAGCCGCCTGCTCGATGGCATGACCGCGTCCAGCAGCAACTTGTCGGACGATCTGAGCTATCAGGTCAAGCCGCGCACGGTAAAGACCAAGGAATATCCCGACGGTCAGATTGCGTATGCTGTGGAGTTTTTTCGTAAGGGGCGACGCCTGTTCGTCTGAGCCGCGCCGCTTGAAAAGTCGGCGCTGGCGGGACGGTTGGCTCAGTGCGTTTTCGCTTCCTCGACCTTGGCGTAGCGATTTACCAGCGAGGCCACATCCACGATCAGCGCCACTTCGCCGCTGCCGAGTATGGTCGAACCGGCGATGCCGCGCACATTGCGCAGCACGGCGCCGAGCGGTTTGATCACCGTTTGGAATTCGCCGTTCAATTGATCGACGACGATGCCGGCTTTTTGGCCGGCGAACAGCACCACGACGATGTTTTCGCGCGGCGGTCGCTCGCCGCCGATTTCGAACAGGTCGCGCAGACGGATGAAAGGCAGCACCTCGCCGCGCAGATTCAGATATTCTTGGTCTGCGCCGCTATTCGCCAGCTCGATACATTCGATCACCATGTCGAGCGGGATGACGTATTGCGATTTACCCACGCCCACCAAAAAGCCGTCGATGATCGCCAGCGTCAGCGGCAGGCGGATCGTGAAG
>DATETD010000271.1:0-10346 GCA_035283885.1 Rhodocyclaceae bacterium | reverse complement strand
TCAACGATCCTATCTTCCGGCATTTCTTCGGCGACCGCTTCGGCGAGGAAACTCAACGCCGTTCGGGCTTGGGCAGCGGCGTGGTGGTTTCGCCCGAAGGCTATATTCTGACCAACAACCATGTCATCGAAGAGGCCGACGAGATCGAAGTTGCCAGCAACGATGGCAGTAAATACAAAGCGCGCGTGGTCGGCAGCGATCCGGAGTCGGATCTGGCGGTGTTGCGCGTCCCCGCCGACCATCGCCTGCCGGTGATCGCCTTCGGCAACAGCGAGAGCTTGCGCGTCGGCGACGTGGTATTGGCGATCGGCAATCCGTTCGGTGTCGGTCAAACCGTCACCTCCGGCATCGTCTCCGCGCTCGGTCGCTCGCATTTAGGCATCAATACCTTCGAAAACTTCATCCAAACCGACGCCGCGATCAACCCCGGCAACTCCGGCGGCGCGCTGGTGGACGCCAACGGCAATTTAATCGGCATCAATACGGCAATTTACTCGCAAAGCGGCGGCTCGATGGGCATCGGTTTCGCGATTCCGGTGTCGTTGGCCAAATCGGTAATGGAGCAAATCATCAAAACCGGCGCGGTGACGCGCGGCTGGGTCGGGATCGAAGTCCAGGAAATTACCGACGAATTGGCGAGTTCGTTCAAATTGCCCGGCACGCAAGGCGCGCTGATTGCCGGCGTGGTGCGCGGCAGTCCGGCGGATAAAGCCGGCATACGCCCTGGCGATATCTTGCTGCAAGTCGCCGGCAAACGCGTCGGAACCGCACAAACCATGCTCGAACTGATCGCGGCATTGAAGCCCGGCAGCGTCGAGCGTTTCGATCTTTGGCGCACCGGTCGCAATTTCGAAGCTGGCGTCATAGTGGGCGCCAGACCGAAGCCGAGTCGAGAATAGCCGTTCGGCTTTCGCGCTCGTTCGCGTAAAATCGGCGTTTTACGTCGCGATATTCTCCTTCTTATGAAAAGCTCTGAAATTCGCCAGCAGTTTCTCGATTTTTTTGCCGCCAAAGGTCATCGAATCGTAGCGTCCAGCTCGCTGGTGCCGCATGAAGACCCCACGTTGTTATTCACCAACGCCGGCATGAATCAATTCAAGGATGTATTCCTCGGCTTCGACAAACGCAGCTATACGCGCGCGGCGACTTCGCAAAAATGCGTGCGCGCCGGCGGCAAGCATAACGATCTGGAAAATGTCGGCTACACCGCACGCCATCACACCTTCTTCGAAATGCTCGGCAATTTCAGCTTCGGCGATTATTTCAAGCGCGACGCCATCGCCTATGCTTGGGAACTGCTCACCGAAGTCTTCAAACTGCCCGCCGAACGGCTCTGGGTCACGGTCTATGCCGAAGACCACGAAGCCTACGCTATCTGGACTCGGGAAGTCGGCATCCCCGCCGAGCGCGTAGTGCGGATCGGCGACAACAAAGGCGCGCCTTACGCCTCCGATAATTTCTGGATGATGGGCGACACCGGGCCGTGCGTGCCGTGCACCGAAATCTTCTACGATCACGGCCCCGAGATTTGGGGCGGCCCGCCCGGATCGGCGGATCAAGACGGCGATCGCTATATCGAAATCTGGAACAACGTGTTCATGCAGTTCAATCGCGACGAAGCCGGCGTGATGCATCCGCTACCTAAGCCCAGCGTCGATACCGGCATGGGTCTCGAGCGGATCACCGCCGTGTTGCAGCATGTGCATTCGAACTATGAAATCGACTTGCTGCAATCGCTGATCAAGGCGGCGGCGCGCGAAACCGCGACCGACGACTTGAATTCCGCCAGCTTGCGCGTGCTCGCCGATCATATTCGCGCGTGCTCCTTCCTCGTCGCCGACGGCGTGATTCCAGGCAACGAAGGGCGCGGCTATGTGCTGCGCCGCATTATTCGCCGCGCGATCCGCCATGGCTGGAAGCTCGGCTGCCGCCATGCATTCTTCTACAAAATCGTGCCCGACTTAGTGCAGGAAATGGGGCCAGCCTATCCCGAGTTGGTGCGCGAACAAGCGCGCATCATGAGCGTGCTGCAACAAGAGGAAGAACGCTTCTTCAGCACCATCGAACACGGTATGAGCATACTCGAAGCCGAATTGGCGCAGATGGCGCAAACCGGTTCCGCCACGCTAGGCGGCGAAATTGCGTTTAAGTTGCACGATACCTACGGCTTCCCCTTGGATTTGACGGCGGATATTTGCCGCGAGCGCAGCCTGAACGTCGACAGCGCGGGCTTCGAAGCGGCGATGATGCGGCAAAAAGACCAGGCGCGCGCCGCCGGAAAATTCAAAATGAACACGCAGCTCGACTACAGCGGCGCCGCCACACAATTCCAGGGCTACGATGCGTTGGAAACTCAAGCCAAGATTTTGGCCTTGTACAAAGACGGCGTCGCCGCCCTACAACTGCACGAAGGCGAGCATGGCGTCGTGGTGCTCGACCAAACGCCGTTCTATGCCGAATCGGGCGGCCAGGTCGGCGACGGCGGCGAGTTACGCTCCAGCCATGCGATCTTTGCGGTCGAGGACACGCAAAAGATTCAATCCAGCGTGTTCGGCCATCAAGGCGTGGTGAAGACCGGACTCTTGAAAGTCGGCGCTGACGCGACGGCTCGGGTGGATGCGGCGGCGCGGCGACGCACCACCCGCCATCATTCGGCCACCCACCTCATGCACAAAGCGTTGCGCGCAGTACTAGGCGAGCATGTGCAGCAAAAAGGCTCGCAAGTCGATGCGGAAAAGACGCGCTTCGACTTTGCGCACACCCAGCCGATCTCGGCGCAAGAACTGCTGCGCATCGAGCGCCTCGTCAATGACGAAATTCTGGCGAACCAAGCCGCCCAAGCGCGCGTGATGCCGATCGCCGCCGCACGCGAAACCGGCGCCATGATGCTATTCGGCGAAAAATACGGCGACGAGGTGCGTGTCGTCGAAATCGGCAGCAGCCGCGAACTCTGCGGCGGCACTCACGTCGCCCGTAGCGGCGATATCGGCCTGTTCAAGATCGTCGGCGAAATGGGCGTGGCGGCCGGCGTGCGCCGTATCGAAGCGGTCTGCGGCGACGTCGCCTTGGCGCGCATCCAGCAAACGCAAAGTCAGCTCGATGCGCTCGCCGCCGAAATCAAAGTCCCGGCGCACGAAGCTTTGGCGCGCGTGCAACAGATGGCCGAAACGGCGAAAAATCTGGAGCGCGAATTGCAAAAGCTCAAATCCAAGCTCGCGCAGACCCAAAGCGACGCGCTGCTCGCGCAAGCCGTCGACATCAAAGACATCAAAGTGCTCGCCGCTACGCTTGAAGGCGCCGACGCCGCGGTGTTGCGCGAGACCTTGGATAAGCTTAAAGATCGCTTCAAGCGCGCCGCTATCGTCCTCGCCGGCAGCCAAGACGGCAAGGTCAGTCTGATTGCGGGCGTCACCGCCGATTTGACCGGCACGCTGAAAGCCGGCGAGTTGGTGAATTTCGTCGCACAACAGGTCGGCGGTAAAGGCGGTGGACGCGCCGATATGGCGCAAGCCGGCGGCACCAAGCCAGCGGCCTTACCGAGCGCGCTTGCCTCGGTGGCGCGCTGGGTGGAGCAGCGCAGCTAAAAGAACGAGGGTTACTCGCCCTCTTTGCCGATATTGTTCGCCCAGGTCAATGCTTGCGCCAAGCAGGCATTGACGATGGTCGCATCGAGGCCAGGTAATGTTTCGGTGACGGCATGGCACGACGCGCCGTCGCCGGCTTCCAGCGCCTCGGTGAGTTGCAGCATCGTCCCCAGCATGCCCTGGCGCGCCTCCAACGCCGTTTTCACCGTAGCGTCCAACTCGATGCCGCTCAAGATTTGCTCCAGCGGCAGGCCCATCAAGGTCGGCATCAGCGACATAATCCCGGTCATAAAGGCCATATCTTCGAACTCGTTATGCTTGGGCTTGAGCTTGCCGGCGAGCAATTCCATCAAGCGTCCGCGCGATGCCGCCAGCAGCAGCAAGGGGCTGACAGTCTGGCTGCCGCTGGGATTGGTATACAACAGCAACTGCAACCAGCGCTGCAACTGACGCCGCCCCAGCACCGTGATCGCATGACGTATCGAGGTGACTTTAGTGCGCACGCCGGAGGCGGCGGAATTGGTCAGACGCATCAGATTCATCGTCAAACCGGGTTCGGTTTTAAGCACCGACTCCAATTGCGGGGTTTCGGCGTCTTCGAGCACCAAACCCAACAAGCGCATCAACGACAGTTGCGAATGGCCGAGCTTCTTGCCCGCAATGATCGTCGGCTTGGCAAAGTAATATCCCTGAAAATAGTCATAGCCCAGTGTATTGCAAAAATCGGCCTGCTCGCGCGAATCGACCTTTTCCGCCAACAACTGAAGCTTCCATTTTTTCAGCGACTGCGTGACCGCGGTCAGACTGGTGGAGTTGAGCGGCAGCAAATCGACCTTGACGATCTCGACCAAATCCAGCAAGGGCTTGAATTTATCCTCATAGGTGATGAAGTCGTCGAGCGCCAAGCTGAAGCCGATCTGCTTCAGCGTGTGGCAGCGTTCGACAATCTCCGGCGTGACTTCGACGGTCTCCAGCACCTCCAACACGATCTTGTCGTATGGCAAAGCCTCCAACATATCGGACAACAGAATATTCTCGTCGCAGTTGATAAAGCCTTTATAGGGGCCTAAGGCCTGCTCCACGCCCAGATCGACGAAGGCGTGGCTGATGACCTTGGCGGTCGCGACGAGATTGTCGCTGATCTCCGCCGCATTTTTTTGCCGACTGCTGCGAAACAGCAGTTCGTAGGCGACCAACTCCTGCTTGCGATTGAGGATAGGCTGGCGGCCAATGTAGATTTCTTCGTCGGGCATGTTCATTCGATTTCCACTTTCAGTCCGGGCCAAGCGGCGCACAGCGCCGCTTTAAATTCATTCTGAATGCGCGTCAGCGCTTCGCGCGTATCGGCCTCGAAGCGTAACACGATTACGGGCGTCGTGTTGGAGGCGCGCGCCAAGCCGAAACCGTCGGCGTACTCGGCGCGTATACCATCTAGGGTAATCAACTCGCGCGCCGTCGGGAAATACGGATTTTGCCGAATTTTTTCGATCAACGCATGCGGCTCGCCTTCGGCCATCTTGATGTTCAGCTCAGGGGTACACAGCGCATTCGGCAGATTCTTGAGCGGAACATTGGCGTCGGCGGCGCGCGTCACGATCTCCAGCAGGCGCGCGCCCGCATACAAACCGTCGTCGAATCCATACCAACGTTCTTTGAAGAACATATGGCCGCTCATTTCGCCGGCGAACGCCGCTCCGGTTTCGTTCATCTTTGTCTTGACCAAAGCATGGCCGGTGCGCCACATCAAGGGTTGGCCGCCGCAGCGCCGCACGGTTTCGGCCACCCAACGCGAACATTTGACGTCGTAGATAATCTGCGCGCCGGGATTGCGCGCAAGGACATCGCAGGCGAACAGCATCAATTGGCGATCCGGATAAATGATCTCGCCATCGCGCGTCACCACGCCGAGACGGTCGCCGTCGCCATCGAAGGCCAAGCCCAACTCGGCCTCGGTTTCGGCGACCACTTGCTGCAAATCGATCAGGTTCTCGGGTTTCGACGGATCTGGATGATGATTGGGAAAATGACCGTCGACTTCGCAGAACAGTTCGACCACCTCGCAACCCAAGCGACGAAACAACTCCGGCGCGATCGCCCCCGCCACGCCGTTGCCGCAATCGATCACGATCTTGATCGGTCGCGCGAGCTTGACATCGCCGACGATGCGGTCGATATACGCCTCGCGCACATCGACATAACGCACCACGCCCAAACCTTCGTGAAAGTCGGCGCTGACGATACGGCGGCGCAAATCCTGAATCGTCTCGCCGTACAGCGTCTGCCCGCCGAGCACCATTTTCAAACCATTGTACTCGGGCGGATTATGACTACCGGTGACGGCGACGCAACTGGCCGTACCGAGATGATGTGCGGCGAAATACGCGACGGGGGTCGGCACGCGCCCGATATCGATCACATCGACGCCCGCATGATTGATGCCCGCCGTCAGCGCCGTGGAAAGCTCGGGGCCGGATAAACGGCCATCGCGACCGACGACGATGGTTTGTATGCCGCGAACCTGGGCTTCGCTACCCAAGGCCTGACCGATCAGGCGCACCGTATCGGCCGACAAACTGCCGCGCACGATGCCGCGAATATCGTAGGCTTTGAAAATCTCGGGGGCAGGATTGAGCATGATCGAATCGTTGAACACGAAGGAGGAGGTAGACTATCGCATCGCGATTGCGCTGGGAAGCGTTCACGCCACAGGATCGCAGATTAGTGCAATGTGTTAGGGATGTCCATAAATGCATTAGGGGGAACCGCCGAGGCGTGATGCGCCACCAAACGCCAGCCTTGCGGCCCACGCACGATAACATTGGTGGCTGCAATCGGCGCGCGTAGATTGCTGTCTTCCACCGAGGAAATTTGTTCCAACACGCTGCTGACGGTGGCGAACGGGGTGCTGACCAAGGTCTGCTCCAAAACGCGCACCATAAAACGACCGCCATGCTTGAAAATATGCTGCCACGCTTCGCGGATCAGCGCATGCCCGACTAAGCGCGAGCCGCCGAGCAACACGCAAACGACTTCTTCGTCTTCGGCCCACACCGACATCATGGCGTCGATATCGCCGCGCTCCAGCGCTTGATAGAAAGCCGCTTCGACATCCATGGGTTGGGCGAAAAATTTCTGCGTAGTCATATAATCATAATGTATAACGAACTAATGCTCAGGCGAGCAACGAAGACATGCCTGCGGCAACTTGCTCCACCGTCAAGCGGTTCAAGCAGTCGAGATGGCCCAGCGGGCATTCGCGCTTGAAACAGGGGCTGCACGGCAGATTCAGCGAGACGATGCGCGCTTTGTCCGACAACGGCGGAGTGTAATGCGGCGAGGACGAGCCGTACAGCGCCTGCAAAGGGCGATCCAGCGCCGCGGCGACATGCATCAAGCCGGAATCGTTGCACACCACATGGCGCGCCGAGGCGATGAGATCGATCGCCTGCTCCAACGTGGTTTTTCCGCAAAGATTTAAGGCCGCGCCTTGGCTTGCGCGCACGATCTCTTCGCCCGACGCATGGTCTTTCACCGAGCCGACCAGCCAGACCGGCGCATGCGGGGCGACGATCCGCGCCAGAGCGGCGAAGTGGCGCGTCGGCCAGCGTTTAGCCGGGCCGAATTCGGCGCCGGGGCAAAAAATCACCGGACGCGCCTCCGGCGGCAGTTGCAAGGCGCGCCGCGCTGCCGCCTGTTGCAGGGCGGTAGAACTCAGGCGCGGCGGCGGCAAGGTCTCGGGCAAAGGCCCGGCTAAGGCGGCGTAACGCTGCACCAATTGCGGATGTGCGGCAGCATCGATGCGCTGCCGCCGCGTCAGCAAACCGTACCGCGCCTCGCCGTGATAACCGATACGCTCGGGAATATTCGCAAACCAAGGAACCAGCGCGGATTTCCAGGAATTCGGCAACACATACGCCACCGAAAAGTCGGCGCTGGCGAGACGGATGCCCAAGGCGCGACGCGCCATGAAATTGAACTCGCCATGCGCAAACGGATTCGGAATCGTCGCATCGACTTCGGCCATACGCGCCAATAAAGGCGCGGACCAGTCCGGCGCCAGCACTTCGATCCGCGCCGAGGGCAGATGCTGCTTAAGCCGCGTCAGCAGCGGCTGAGCCAGTAGCGTATCGCCGATCCAGGACGGCGCCACCACCAGAATCTTCATGCGACTGGCCCCGGAACTGCGGCATGACTCCCGCCGTCGATCAATGATGCCCCTTGGGACGCTCGCCGGCGAACTGGTAGCGCGTGCCGCAATACGGGCAGGCTGCGACGCCGTCGGCGTTCTTCAGCACATCGAGAAAGACGCGCGGATGACGCGCCCACAAGGGCGCTCCGGGGCGCGGGCACGCCAACGGCAAGTCGTGCGCCGTCACTTGGACTTGACGCGTCGTCTCGTCGACTTGATTCGACATAACAATTCTCCTTAAACGTAATTAAACGTAGCTGAGCCAATCGGCGTGGGCGCCGGTGCGGCCATTCACCACATCGAAGAACAGGCTCTGAATCTTTTGCGTCACCGGGCCGCGGCACCCCGCGCCTATGGTGCGGCGGTCGAGTTCGCGAATCGGCGTGACTTCCGCCGCCGTACCGGTAAAGAAAGCTTCGTCGGCGATATAGACATCGTCGCGCGTCAAACGCTTCGAGACCACTTTATAGCCCAGCTCGTCGGCCAAGGCGATCACGGTGGCGCGCGTGATGCCCATCAGCGCGGACGCGATTTCGGGTTCGTAAATCACGCCGTCCTTGACGATGAACAGATTTTCGCCCGCGCCTTCGGCGACGAAGCCGTCGACGTCGAGCAATAAAGCCTCGTCGTAACCGTCGTCGACGGCCTCCATATTCGCCAAAATCGAATTCGCATAGGTCGCGGCAAATTTGGCGCGCGCCATGGTGACGTTAACGTGATGACGCGCATAGCTGGAGGTCTTGACGCGAATGCCTTTTTCCATGCCTTCTTCGCCGAGATACGCCCCCCAGGGCCACGCGGCGATCGCCACATGCGTCTTCGCGCCGCGCGGACTCACGCCCATTTTCTCCGAGCCGTAGAAGGCGATCGGGCGCAGGTAGCAGGATTCGAGCTGGTTGGCGCGCACCACTTCCTTTTGCGCTTCGATCAAGGTTTCCTTGTCGAAAGGCATCGGCATGCGGTAGATATGCGCCGAAGTCAACAAGCGGTCGGTATGTTCTTTGAGCTTGAAGATCGCTGTGCCCGCGGCGGTCTTGTAAGCGCGCACCCCCTCGAATACGGCCAAACCGTAGTGCAAGGAATGCGTCAGTACGTGGGTCGTGGCCTCGCGCCACGGAACGAGCTTACCGTCGTACCAAATAAAGCCGTCACGGTCATTCATCGACATGATGTGTCTCCAGCATTGCGTTGAGTGAAAGCCGCGATTTTAACAGGCTGTTAGAATGCGCAGATGAATTCTCAATGGAAACCCAATGTCACGGTGGCCGCCCTGATCGAAAAGGACGGTCGTTTTCTGTTGGTGGAAGAGGAAACTGCCGAAGGGTTGCGTTTCAATCAGCCGGCGGGACACCTCGAATGCGGCGAATCCCTAGTCGCCGCCTGTAGTCGCGAAGCGCTCGAAGAAACCGGCTGGGAATTCGCTCCGAGCGCGTTGATCGGCGTGTACCAGTGGCCGCGTCCGCAAGGCGACATCACCTATCTGCGTTTTGCCTTTACCGGCGACTTGGAACGATTCGACGAAAACCGCCCGCTCGACCAGGGCATCGTCCGCACGGTCTGGATGACCCCGGAGGAAATTCGCGCCACGACGTCGCGCCATCGCAGCCCCTTGATCGCGCAATGCGTCGAGGACTACTTGGCGGGCCGTCGCTTCCCACTCGACTTGATCAAACATTACGATCGATATGGCTAAAATTGTTGTCGGTTTATCGGGCGGAGTCGACTCCGCCGTCGCCGCACTGTTGCTGAAACGCGCCGGTCACGAAGTGATCGGCCTTTTCATGAAGAACTGGGAAGACGACGACAACGACGAATACTGCTCGTCGCGTCAGGACCTGATCGACGCCGCCGCAGTCGCCGATGTGATCGGCATCGATTTCGAAGCGGTGAACTTCGCCGCGGAATATCGCGACCGCGTATTCGCCGATTTTCTGCGCGAATACCAAGCCGGACGCACGCCGAACCCCGACGTATTCTGCAATTCCGAAATCAAATTCAAAGCCTTTCTCGACCATGCGATGGCGATGGGCGCGGACAAAATCGCCACCGGCCATTATGCGCAAGTGCGCGAGATCTTCGGTCGCTGGCAATTGCTCAAAGCCGAAGACGGCACCAAGGATCAAAGCTACTTTCTGCATCGGCTCAACCAGACGCAACTATCCAAGACGTTGTTTCCATTAGGGACACTCTACAAACGCGAAGTCAGACGCATCGCCGAAGACGCCGGTTTGCCGAATTACGCGCGCCGCGACTCGACCGGAATCTGCTTTATCGGCGAACGTCCTTTCCGCGAATTTCTCTCGCGCTACCTGCCGCGCCAGCCGGGCGAAATTCGCGAACTGGAGAACGAGCGAATTATCGGACGTCATGAAGGCTTGATGTATTACACTCTGGGGCAGCGCGAAGGCTTGCGCATCGGCGGCGTCAAGGGCGGCAGCGAGCAGCCCTGGTTCGTCACCGGAAAAGATATGGAACGTAATATTCTTTGGGTGGTGCAAGGCCATCAACATCCCGCTCTGCTTTCCGATCGACTCGAAGCCGACCATCTCTCCTGGGTGGCCGGCGCAGCGCCG
>DATETD010000270.1:0-4053 GCA_035283885.1 Rhodocyclaceae bacterium | reverse complement strand
CGCTGCGGCTGTCGCCGTCGAAGCCGCGGCGGGTGTTTCCTTGACGCATTCGGCGCGCAACGTGAACCAGAATTCGGCGCCGTGACCTTCGCGGCTGTCGCAGCCGACGTCGCCGCCCATCAGATCGGCGAGGCTGGCGACGATGGACAGGCCCAGGCCGGTGCCGCCGAATTTGCGCGTATTGGAGGCGTCGACTTGCGAAAAAGGTTTGAACAATAAATGAATTTTGTCGGCAGGAATGCCGATGCCCGTATCGACGACGCGAAATTTAACTAACATAATACCTTCGCCTTTGTCGAGCGCGCTTTCGTCGGCGTCGATGCGGATGCTGCCCTTGGCGGTGAATTTGAGCGCGTTGTTGATGAGATTCGAGAGCATCTGACGCAGTCGCATCGGATCGCCCCAGAATTGCCGGTTGGGCTGACCGAGCCATTCGGCGCTGAGGCTGAGTCCTTTGTACTGCGCGAGTCCAGTAAACAAGTCGGCGGTTTCGCTCAGTAACTCGGCGGGGTCGAAGCTTACCCGCGCCAGGCTCATGCGACCCGCTTCGACTTTGGAGAGGTCGAGCACGTCGTTGAGAATCGCCAACAGCGATTCGCCCGATGTGTAGATGGTGCTCGCGAATTCCTGACGCTCGTGCTCCGAGGTCTCGGGCATCATCAGCAATTGCGCCATGCCCATGACGCCGTTAAGGGGGGTGCGGATCTCGTGCGACATCGTGGCGAGAAAACGGCTTTTGGCGATGTTCGCCGCTTCGGCCGTGGCGGCGGCGCGGCGTAGCGCCGCCGAGGTGGCGATCAGTTCGGCAGTCTGTTCCTTGACGCGACGGCGCACCGAGGAATTGCGACCGGTCATGCCGAGCATCATGGTCAGCAACATCACCGTAATCACCAATCCGGCGTCGATCACGATCCAGGCGATCGTCGGGCGC
The DNA here is from genome assembly GCA_035283885.1 of Rhodocyclaceae bacterium. Taxonomy (GTDB): domain Bacteria; phylum Pseudomonadota; class Gammaproteobacteria; order Burkholderiales; family Rhodocyclaceae; genus DATETD01. Next base: position 3,122 of record DATETD010000270.1, on the reverse strand, counting down.
GCGGCGTTGAGATATTCCGGACTCGGGAAGACGGTCAGTTCCCAACTGCGGTCGGCGATCTTGACGGCGCTTTTCCACAGCATTTTTTTATCGATCGGCGCGCGTCCGCCATCGGATTGAAACAACACGCGCTCGCCCGGCGGCGCGTCGGGGTCGGCGATATGCAGCACGATTCCCGGTTCGAGGCGGCGACCGATGGCGGTATCGATCAACTCGGCGACATTGGCGACGGCGAACGCCACCCCTTTCACCCGATCGGGGGGGAGTAGGCCGGTCGCAGAGGGCGAGGAGGGCGAGGGCGACAGGATTTCCAAGGTCGGATCGAACAGCATCACGCCGACTTTTTCCTTGATATGCCTTTCGAAAACGATTTTGCCGCTGACGGTCGCCCGTCCGGTGGTTCTCGCCTTATCGAGCGCGTCGCGCACGGCGGGATGACGATACAGATCTTCGCCCAGCTCGATATGTTCGTTCGCGATCGGGGCGTCGAGCCGGATCGGTGCGCTCCAAAACTGGGTTGCGCCTTCGAGGCGTTTGTCGAACGGCGCCCAGCCGAGCGCGTGCATGCTGTGAAATTCCTTGACGGCGGCGGCGCCGTAATGCTGGAACTGGGCGTTGCCGATCGTCGGCGATAGCTCCAGCAAGCGACGCAACGAGGCCAGCACGTCGCTTTGCGAGTCTATGGTGCGAGAGAGCAAATCGTAAGCGATTTCGCCTTGCGTCTGTAGGCGATGATTGATCGAATCCTTTTCCCAGCGCGTCACCAGCACGAAAGCGACGATGACCGCGCTCAGGGTGGTCAGAATCGGTGGGACGACGGCTTTCAGCCGGTGCCGCCATAGCGGAGTTTCATAATTCAGCAACGCCTGCGCGATCGGTGCGGCAATTAAAATGCCGAACAAGTTACCCAGGTAGGCGGCGAGGGCGGTTGCGCCGAAATCGTCGATGGCCGTGAGATTCAGGTACGCCATCACGCTACAGCCGATCGTTGGCGCGATCAGGCCGGCGAGGTTGCCGCCCAGCATGAGGCATTTGAGGATGTCGCGATCGTTCTCCAGCAGGCGCCATGAATTATCCATAAAATGGCGAATCAGCGCCGCGCCGACGACCGCTTGCAGGGTTGCGCCGCTCGCCATGGCGAAGGAAAGTACGAGCGCGGTGTCGACCGTATGACCGTGGCGCATCGAAATCCAGAGGTTAGCCGCGAATGCGCCGATCCAGAGTCCCGGCCACAGACGTGCGCCGCCGTGCAGTAAAGCGGCCAAGGCAATGCCCGCCGCCGGATAAAACGTGCTGAAAATTTCGCCGGGTAAGGCCAGCGCATTGCCGAGCAAACCGAACAGGATATAGCACAGCGCGAGCAACAGCATCGGCTTGAACCTCGCCGCGTCTGCGGGGCGGGGGAGAGCGAAGTGCGCGAAGTGCATGGTGGGCAGTCGTAGATTCATATCCGTCTCGTCAGCGCCGAGTTTCGATGGCTATAGTCGATAATTTCAAATGGGATACGATCCAGCGGCGCCACTTTATCCACGCCGCCCAAGCGTATCGCCTCTCGGGGCATGCCGAAGATCACGCAGGTGGATTCGTCTTCGGCGATGGTGCCGGCGCCGGAATCGCGCATTTCCTTCAAGCCTTGCGCGCCGTCGTCGCCCATGCCGGTCATGATAATCCCCAAAGCATTGCGACCGGCATTTTGCGCGACCGAGCGGAACAACAGGTCGACCGATGGCTTGTGTCGATTGATCAAGGGGCCTGCGACGATTTGAACAAAGTATTTCGCGCCGCTGCGTCGCAGCAGCATATGACTTCCGCCCGGCGCCAACAGCGCCAATCCGCGCTCGATCGCATCGCCGTCGCGCGCTTCGCGCACTTCGATCTTGCTCATGCTGTGCAGTCGTTGCGCCAAGGTGGCGGTGAATTTTGGCGGCATATGCTGGACTATCGCCAGACCGCAGCAGTCGACGGGCAGTCGCGTCAGCACCGCTTCGAGCGCCAAGGTGCCGCCGGTCGAGGTGCCGATCGCGATCACTTTATCGCTCGTCATCGGCGGACGAAGCTTGTTTTGTGGCGGTAGTATGACATCCGGGCTGATTTTCGGCGACGGCGGCAGAGGATCGGCATGCGAAGATTCGCTGCCGGGCTTGGCGATGCGCCGCAACACCTGCTTGAACTGGCGAATTTTATCGTCGATCACTATGGCGCCTGGTAGATGGAGGAGGCGACGTGCTTCAACGAAGTCGGAATGCCGATCAGGCTTTCGGCGAGACCGACGACCAGATAGCCGCCGGGCAGAAGTTGCCGTTGCAAACGCTCGATCACCCGAGTTTTGGTCGGAACATCGAAATAGATCATGACATTGCGCAAAAAAATCAAACGATAGCGCTCCATCGCCGGCAAGGGCTGGTTCAAGTTGATGCGGCGGAAGCGGGTATGATTCTTGATTTTCGGATCGATCGCGAAAAGATCGGCGTCGCCTGTTTGCAGGCAGTATTTCCGCAGATAAGATTCGGGCATGCCGCGCGTGCGTTTTAGCCGATACTCTCCCTTTTCGGCGATCGCCAGCGTGCTGTTGGAAATATCCGATCCCGTGACGCTCCATGCCGCGTCGATGCCGAGGGTATCGGCCAGCACGAAACACAGGCTGTAGATTTCTTCGCCGGTAGACGAGGCGGCGCTCCAGATATCGAAGGGCTGGCCGGGGGGGTGTTGCGGCAACAGGGTCTGGGTTAAAAAATCGAAATGGGCCGGTTCGCGAAAAAAATAGGTTTCGTGCGTCGTCAGCAAATCGATCAGAATCTGCAACTCCGCGTCGGCTTGCGGATGAATGACCATTCGATAATACTCCGACCAGCTCGATAAGCCGTGGAATTCCAGCCGTTGGCCGAGTCGGCTGGTCACGAGCGTTTTCTTATGCTCGCCCAGGGTTATGCCGGCAATGTGGTAGATCAATTGCTGCAACTGGCTGAATTCATGCTCGGAAATCGGGATGGCAGCGGCAAGGGTTGCGGTCATTAGCGGAGTGCTATGCTTGGGATAAAGTTCGAAACGGCGGTCGGTCGCTGTGCGGCCATTGAATAAACAGGAAAGACGTCGCGGATTACGGCCTTTTCGGCGCGCCGATT
>DATETD010000269.1:0-5629 GCA_035283885.1 Rhodocyclaceae bacterium | reverse complement strand
ATTTCGAAGAATCCGCTGCTGATCCAAAAAACCATGGCCGACAAGCTGTCCGACAAGATCTCGGTGATCATCGCGCCGCCGCCCAGCGATGGCGGCTTTATCGGCTCGACCTTGCTCGGCGGCGGTAACGCGTTGCGCGCTACGGCGACGGAAGCACCGGCGGTTCAACAGGAAACGACGGAAGAGGGGCAATAATCATGTTAACCGCAATGGCCGTTATCGCCCTGGTCGCTCAGGATCAGGTCAGCCTGCGCGCCGCGCCGCGCGACTCTGCGATTCAGCAAGCGGTGCTATGGCAAGGCGACAGCCTCGAAATTCGCGGCGAGAAGGGCGATTTTCTCCAAGTGTACGATCACCGGCGCGAGCGTAGCGGCTATATCCGCGCCAACCAAGTGCGCATCCAGTCGTTGCAACCCGAAAATGCCGGCGAACTGCTGACGGTGTTGCGCTTTCTGCGCGATGCGCCGGGTCACGAAGCGCTCGGCATCGCCTATGCCGCCGCCTATCTCAAAGCCGCACCGGCGGCGTCTATCGACGCCGAAGCCTTCGACGCCTTGGGGACATTGGCGGAACGGCTCGCACGTCGCGCTTCGACATCGCATGGGAAAACGGGTAAGGCGAGCGACACAACGGTAGCCGCGCATCTCGAAATCGCCGCGAGCTATGGCGTGACGATGAGCAGCTTCGAACGCGACGGGCAAGTGCAGTTGTGCTACAACGGCGACGCCTATCGTCGCGTCATGGCGCTGCCCGCGAGCAACGCACAACGCGCGCGCGCCGCCTTGGCGCTGACCCGGCACGATTGCATCTCGCCCGACCTGCCGCCTAGCGAACGTCATCACTTGGACGCCTGGCGCGCCGATCTGCTGCAACGCGTCGATAGCCGCGACTTGCCTGCTATGATGAAAAACCGTCTGCATTTGCGTCAAGCCGGGATTTGGGCCGCCATCGCCTACCAGCGCGCGCGGCGCGGCGAGCCGAGCGCTGTAATCCAACAGGCCGGCGCACGCGCGCTCGACGAACTGGTCGTGATCGATAAGAGCGAGCTTGCCGACAGCGACGCCGCCGCCTACAGCGAAGCCGCCACCCGCGTCGGCGCATCGCGCTGGGCGGCGGAACTCGCGCCATCGCCGCCCGCCGCCAAACTTTCGCTCGCCGTCGAAGCCGGTCAGCCCGGCGAAACCTGCGTTCATTTGCTGGACGCCAAACACGACAGGAAAAATCCGCTGTTGACGCGCTGCACTTACGGCATCGTCTGGCCCGCTTCGGCCAGCGTCAATCCCGCCGGCACGGCGCTCGCGTTGGCGGTGCAGCCGCTCGAAACCTGGCGCGAGCTGTGGCTGTTCCGCCAAACCGCCGCAGGCTGGAGCGTCGACGTCATTCCGCCGTCCACCGAGGGCGTCGGCATCGGTGCGATCGAATTCGCCGGCTGGGTTCCGGGCAACGCCGACGTGCTCGCCGCACGCGAAGTCAAGGTCGAGGGCCGCTACAAGCAAAGCTTCGACCTGATCCGCCTCGCCACCTTGGAAACCCTGAAAAGCGCGGATAAGCCGTCGTCCTTAAGCGCGTTTTACCGTTGGCAAGATCCCAACTGGAAGCGGGTTACGCTGACTTTGCGCTAAGTTGGGTGGGAATACGAAAGTCGGCGCTGGCGGGACGGATAGGCAGGGTCGGGCAAGTGAATGTGGGTTAAAACTGACGAAAGGAGTTGGCGATGAATTCTTTGGCGTATAAATTCAGAGTAAGTACGACGTGGTTGCGTTATTTGTGTGTGCTGTGTCCGTTGATTTCGGCGGCGCAGGCCAAAACGTATTCCGATAATGGCGACGGCACGGTAACCGATCCGACTACAGGGCTGACTTGGATGCGTTGTGCGATGGGGCAGATGTGGGATGGATCGACATGTGTCGGCGAGGTGAAAAAATATACCTATGATGAAGCTATGGCTTTGGCAGGAAAGGTGCGTTTTACTGGGCGTAACAATTGGCGGCTACCGAACATCCGAGAACTGCAAACGCTTGTGGATCGCTCGGTCGTGAATCCGGCGATCGATAAAATGGCTTTTCCGAGTACGCCAAGTAAGTTTTTCTGGTCGGGTACGCCCGACATGGACTTTGCGTGGTACGTGGATTTCAGCAGCGGTCTCGCCTATTATGGCCACCGTTCCTACGACTATAGCGTTCGCTTAGTGCGCGGTGGGCAGTCTAATGGTCTTTTGAATGCTGATCGTCCTAGTTCGGATTACATCGATCATGGCGATGGCACGGTTGAGCATACTCCAACAGGTTTGGTGTGGAAGCGTTGCGCCGAAGGAGAAACCTGGACGGGCAGTGCTTGTAGCGGATCGGCAAGTAAATACACATGGGAAGCAGCCAATCTCTTGTCCAGCAATTTCGTGGGAAAAACAGACTGGCGTTTGCCCAATATAGATGAATTGCTTAGTTTGATCGACTACACAAAAAGACGTCCGGCATTAAATGAAGTTATATTCCAGGGAAAGACTACAGGGCTTTGTTTCTGGTCTGGATCTCGCTACGCCAACGATGCAAGCGAAGCATGGTGCGTGAGATTCGACAAAGGCGCCGATTATCTCGATTTTCTCGTCAAAAACGATAACCCTGTTCGCATGGTTCGAGGTGGGAAGCCTGTTGGCATTCTTTCGCTTTCAATCGACAAAACTGGTCCAGGCAAAATCAGCAGTATGGTGGCCGGCATCGATTGCGGCGACAAATGCAGCGAATACTATGTTAAAGGAACCAAGATTCTCCTTTCTGCGCGGTCAGCCGCTACCATTATCTGGGGAGGCGCATGCATAGGCGCTGCGCCGACGTGCAAGGTCACCATGAATGCTGCGAGGAAGGTAACTGTGCATTTCATCCGACGTCCCAAGTCGCGCGTCGATGGCCGCGATCTGCCGAATCTTGCTTTTTCCACCTCCAGCTTAAGTTTCTCCGCGCAAAAACCGGGTAGCATCAGCGCGCCAGAAAACGTGACTATTACCAATATCGGGCGTGCGGCGCTCGATTTGCGCAGCATTGTCGCCAGCGGCGATTATGCTGTATCGCACAATTGCAGTATGGTGTTGAAAGCTGGAGAGTTATGTAATTTAAGTGTAGCGTTCGCGCCGACGCAGGCGGGAACGCGGGGCGGATATGTGCTTATCGTCAGCAATGCAGCCGAAAGTCCGCATGCTATGGTGCTGAGTGGGGTTGTGTTGGAATCGGGCGGTGTTACAGGGCGTGGAGAATCGGTAATCGAGTAGAGCAGCCGTCTCGTCACGCCGGCTTTTCACATCGGAAAAATCATCGCTGACGGAACTTCCGGTTGCTGTAGTGAGCCATCCATTGATATTAATCGGTCAATATCGAAACGCATAATTTATACTTTTATAGTGACTTGTGTCTGGTTACGGTATCCGTGCGTGATCATCTCGCCGCGTTTCCCTGGATCTTTTCGGGCCGAAGATTTCGCTGAGATCGCCTTCGTCGTGATGACGTTCTTCGATCGCGCCGAGAATGTATTGCAGCAGATCGCGCGAATAGACGACGCCGATCGGGTTGCGGAATTCGTTGATGACGGGAAGGTGGCGAAAGCCGCGCGTCTTAATCAGCTCGATGCATTTCTCGATCGAGGTTTCGAGCGTGACGGTGCTGGGATTCGGCGTCAGCACCTGTTTGAGCGTGGTGGTTTCGGGGTCTTTGCGGCGCGACACTACGCGATGCAGGATGTCGCGTTCCGAAAAGATGCCGACCAGGCGGTCGTTCTCGACGATCAATAAGGCGCCGAGGTTGTATTCGGACATGCGATCCGCCGCGACGGCGACGGTTTCGTAGGGGGTGGCGGTAATCAGCCGTTTTTTCATGATCGCAGAGGCCGAGCCGAGTTTCATCGATTTCATTGTTTGCGGTACTTCCTTTTAAATATCCACGGTCAAGCGATAGCGACGAAAGGTCGCGGCGACGTTTTGCAATTGCTCTGGCGTCGGCGTCGGCGTGTCTTTCAATTCGTAATCGACGCCCATACGCTCCCATTTGTATTCGCCCATTTTATGGAACGGCAGAATTTCGATTTTTTCGATATTCTTCATCCCCGAAAGAAACTGCGCCAATCCGGCGACATTATCCGGCGCGTCGGTCAAGCCCGGCACGACGACGAAGCGTATCCAGGTGCGTTTATCGATCTCGTTCAAGTAGCGTGCGAATTTGAGCGTAGGTTCGCGTGGGACGCCGGTAACGCGCGTATGCAACTCAGGCTCGAACGCCTTGATGCACAACAGCGTCAGATCGACGTAGTCGAGCACCTCGGCGGCGACTTTAAGACTGGCGAAGCCGGAGGTGTCGAGCGCGGTATGGATGCCGAGTTCCTTACAGCGACGAAAGATTTCGCGGCAGAAATCATGCTGGATCAAGGGTTCGCCGCCGGTGATCGTCATGCCGCCGCCGGTATAGCGCATATACGAGCGGTATTTGACGATCTCCAGCATCAAATCGTCGACCGAGATTTCGCGCCCTTCCCACAGGCTTTGCGTGTCCGGATTGTGGCAATACAGACAGCGCAAAGGGCAGCCTTGGGTAAACACGACGAAACGGATGCCGGGACCATCCACCATGCCGCCGCTTTCGCAGGAGTGGATGCGCCCTTTAAGCGTTGCCGGGTCGAGAGAATTCATGCTGAAACCTTTTTTGTCCACGAAAATCGCGAAAGACACGAAATTTTTCGTGCTTTTCGTGTATTTCGTGGACGATGGGTTGAAGTTAAATCCGCTCGTGCAAAGTGCGATGAATCACGTCCATTTGCTGTTCGCGCGTCAGTTTGATGAAATTCACGGCATAACCCGAAATGCGTATCGTCAATTGCGGATATTTTTCGGGATGGTCCATCGCGTCCTTCAGCGTTTCGACATTGAACACATTTACGTTCATATGATGGCCGCCGTCGGCGAAATAGCCGTCGAGAATGCCGCAGAGATTGTCGATACGTTCTTTTTCCGCTTTGCCCAGGGCTTTCGGCACCACCGAGAAGGTATACGAGATGCCGTCGCGGGCGTGTTCGTAGGGCAGTTTGGCGACCGAGGCCATCGAGGCGACTGCACCGTTATGGTCGCGTCCGTGCATCGGATTGGCGCCGGGGGCGAAAGGTTCGCCGGCTTTTCTGCCGTCGGGGGTGCTGCCGGTTTTTTTGCCGTAGACCACGTTCGAAGTAATCGTGAGGATGGACTGCGTCGGCTCGGCGTTGCGGTAGCACGGATGCTTGCGGATTTCGGTCATGAAACGCGTCATCATATCCACGGCGATTTGGTCGACGCGGTCGTCGTTGTTGCCGAATTGTGGATAGTCGCCTTCGATTTCGTAATCGACCGCGAGGCCGGCGGCGTTGCGGATAACCTTGACGCGTGCATGTTTGATCGCCGAGAACGAGTCGGCGACCACCGACAGTCCCGCGATGCCGCACGCCATGGTGCGGCGTATGTCGCGGTCGTGCAAGGCCATTTCGAGGCGCTCGTAGCAATACTTGTCGTGCATGTAATGGATCACGTTGAGCGTATTCACGTACAGCCGCGCCAGCCATTTCATGAACTGTTCGTAGCGGTACATCACTTCGTCGTAATCGAGATAGTCGCCGGCGATCA
>DATETD010000268.1:0-4475 GCA_035283885.1 Rhodocyclaceae bacterium | reverse complement strand
CTCTATCGCCGCGTGGCCTTTCATCTACGGAGCGCCGCGCCTGCGGTCGAATTGCCGCCGCAACTTTGGGCGCGCCGGGCGCGTTACCGCTTGAGCGGCAAGGCGCTATGGGTGATGGAGGTGTTTTTGCCGGCGGTCGTGTCGTTGGCGGACGAAACAGATGCAGCGGTCGGTGGCCGCGACAAAAGTCGGCGCTAACCAGCCCAACCTTGTATTCCATTTCTGGAAGTCCCCTTAAAGGCTGGCTTCCTTTTTTAGATGCATAATGGCTATGCCGACCTGCGGAATCGTCGTGTAAAGCGGTAAAAGTAATCGTCGATAAAAGTCGGCGTTGGCGAGACGGATGCGGGAGGGAAAGTCGTGCGTGCGTGCGTCGGCGTGCGTTACGATTTTCCGTCGAAGGAAAACGTAGCGCGACGTCGATGCGTTTGTCAAGCGCTTATGAGGCGTACTCTAATGTCACCGTGCTGGCCCGCTGATTGCGATGGGTTTCGCGGCTGGTGACGCGGCGCACCAATCCGGGTACGTCGAGGATCAGGGCGACCTGGCCGTTGCCGAGCAAGGTAAACCCGCTGATGCCCTGTAAGCCGTTGAACACTTCGCCCAGCGGGCGGATCACCGTCTGGAATTCGCCCATCAGGCTATCGACCACCAGTCCGGCGCGGCGACCGGCGTAATGCACCACCACCACGTTATTGCGTTTGACCGGTTGCAGCAAGAAGGCCAGTTCGGGATCGACTTCGAATTCCGGTTTCGAACTGTCCGCTTCGGTTTCATCGAGCAGGCCATTTTCTTCTTGCAGGCTGGGTTCCGGCGCCTCCGGCACATCGAAGAATTGTTTGAGGCGGATAAACGGCAGCACTTCGCCGCGCAGGTTGAGATGATCGCGCCCTTGCGTCGCGTCGAGTTCCTCTTGGCTGAGTTCGACGCATTCGATCACCATATCGAGCGGCACCACGAACGCCGAGGCGCCGACGCCGACCAGGAAGCCGTCGATAATCGCCAGGGTCAGAGGCAGGCGGATGCGCATCGTCGTGCCTTCGCCTTCCTCGCTGTCGATTTCTATGCTGCCGCGCAGGGCGGTGATATTGCGGCGCACCACGTCCATGCCGACGCCGCGCCCCGACAGATTATTGACGGTTTCGGCGGTGGAGAAGCCGGGTTCGAAGATCAGGTCGTGGATTTCGTCGTCGCTGAGTTGCTTATCGGGTTTAATGACACCACGCTCGATGGCTTTAGCGTGAATGCGGTTGCGGTTCAGGCCGCCGCCGTCGTCGGCGACTTCGATTACGATGCTGCCGGAATCGTGGAAGGCGTTCAATCGCAAGGTGCCGTAGGCGGGCTTGCCGCGCTCCAGCCGCAGTTCGGCAGGCTCGATGCCGTGATCCATCGAGTTGCGCACCAGATGAGTGAGCGGGTCGCCGATTTTCTCGACCACGGTCTTGTCGAGATCGGTGTCGGCGCCGCTGATTTCGAGGCGGATATCCTTGCCGATTTCCTTGGAGACGTCGCGCACCATGCGCTGGAATTTATGGAAGGTGGCGCCGATTTCGACCATGCGCAGCTTGAGCGCGGAGTCGCGCACTTCTTCGACCAGGCGCGTCAGGATGGAGGCCGCTTCGAGCAGTTCGGGCACGGCGCTGTGTTGGGCGTTGAGGCTGATGCCGGCGCTGGCGATAATCAGTTCGCCGATCAGGTTGATGTGTTTGTCCAGGGTTTCGGCATTGACGCGGATCAGGCCGGCTTCGTTGCTCTTGGTTTCCTTGACTTGCTTCTGCTTTTGCAGCGCGGCCTCGACCACGGCGGGGCGCACCACGTTTTGCGCCACCAGCACTTCGCCGAGCACGCTGGATTCTTCGGGGTTTTTGCTTCGACGCAGGGCGTCCTGGGCGGTGAGCGCAGCTTCGAGTTCGGTATGACTCAGGGTGCCGCAACGCACCAGAATTTCGCCCAGACGCAGTTCTTCGTCGCTCAGATTGTCGATCAGCGAGAGATACTCGGTCACTTTGCTGTGCGGCGGCAAAATGCGTATCTGCGCGTCGTTGCGCACGAACTCGAACGCATTTTCGATCATCGATTTGTCGGCGTCGGTCTGAAAGCCGATTTCATAGCCGAAATAGCTGCATTCCGGGTCCATCTCGGCGGCGCGCGGCAATTCGTCGACCAAGGTGACGATGGCGGTGATGCGACCGAAGGTGGTGAGGTAGCGAATGAAGGCCAGCGGATCCATGCCGTTTTTCAGCACGTCGCGATTGAAACGCAACGAGAGATGCCAGTTGTCGGTATGGGCGGTGTCGGGGGCATCTTCGCGCACCAGATTTTGCGTGGCGTGCATCGGGTGCGCGGGAGGGGAGGCGCTTTCCGTTTTAGCCTGTCCGGATATCGCTTTGAGCTGCTCGACCAGCGTTTTCCCTTGAGCATCGACCGCTTCGTCGGGCTGACTGGCGGCTTCGACCAAGTCGATCAAGACGCCGATATGGTCGCGCACTTTGAGAAACAGCGCGATCAATTCGTTGCTGACCGCCAGTTCGGCGCTACGCAGCCGGTCCAATACGTTTTCGGCGATATGGGTAAAGCTCACCACAAAGTCGAGGCCGAAGAGCCCCGCCGAGCCTTTAATCGTGTGGGCGGCGCGAAAGATCGCGTTGATCAGATCGGCATCGGTAGGATGTTGCTCCAACTGCAATAGCGCGTCCTCCATCTGTTCCAGCAGTTCGCGCGATTCGATGACGTAGGTTTTGAGAGCGTCGTCTAGGTTCATGATGTTTGACCTCGGGGCTGGGAGCGGATGAGAACGGGATCGCCGAAGAAGCCGGATAGATCGCACAGGTCGAGGATATCCAGCACGGAACTGCTATGGTGAGTGAATTTTAGGGTTTTATCGTGTGCGGCGGCTTCGCGCTTGGCCATGACCATCAATTGCAGTCCGGCGGAATCGACTTCCGAGACTTGCGATAGGTCGACTTCGATCTCGCGCAGCGGTTGGGTAATCGCGGCTATCAGTTGTTGCTTGATCTCGTTGGCGGTGAAGATCGTCAGTTCGCCGCTGATGGCGAGCTGGGGAGGGGAGGTGGCGGTCATGGTCGATTTCCTTTGAATGCGGCAAGCTTCACGGCAGCACGAGCTTGGCGACGGCGGCGAGCATCTGTGCGGGTTGGAAGGGTTTGACCACCCAGGCCTTAGCGCCGGCGGCTTGACCTTCGGCCTTTTTATCCGCCGCAGACTCGGTGGTCAACATGATGACTGGGGTGAATTTATACGCCGCCAACTGCTTGGCCGCCTTGAGAAAAGTAATCCCGTCCATATTGGGCATATTGACGTCGCTGATGATCAGATGGATTTTGACGCCATTGAGCTTGCTCAACGCGTCGCGGCCGTCGCAGGCTTCGATCACATCGTAGCCCGCTCCTTTAAGCGCAATGGTGACGACTTGGCGCAACGAGGCCGAGTCATCGACGATCATAATGGTTTTAGGCATATCGGCTCCTGTTAAAAGAAAGTAATTTCGGTTTCGGCGGCGGCGCTTTTGGCCGCTCCGCCTTTATGCACGGCGTGTTGCTCGGCCATGGTGTAGGTGCTGGAAAGTTCTTTGAGCCAGCGCGTGGCGTCGATAGGCACGGTTTTATCGGATTTTTCTTCGTCTTTAAGATGCTGGGTCAGCTTGCCCAGATCGTTGCGCACATGGTTGAGCGCCTGGCTGACGCGGTCCTGAAATTGCAGATCGACCAGAACTTCGGCAATTTCCTGGTTGATAATCTGGTTTTCCTCACGCAGAATTTTCGAGGATTCTGCCAGCCCGGAGGTGGCGTTATGAAAACGGTCGATGACGCGACCGATCACGGTGCTCGAGCTATCGGCGAGCGCATTGTCCTGGTCGGCGTATTGGCGCGACACCGCAATCGTCGTATTGATCGCGTGATTGACGGTTTCCACCGTATCGCTGATTTTCTTGCCGGTTTCGCCCGAGAGCGCGGAGAGTTTGCGCACCTCGTCGGCGACTACGGCAAAGCCGCGCCCGACCTCGCCGGCGCGCGCCGCCTCGATCGCGGCGTTCAAAGCCAGCAGATTGGTCTGTTTGGCGATATCGCCGACATTCTTGGCCATATGCTTCAATTCGACGGTAAACCGCGACAACGAGGTAATCTCTTGCAGCAGGGATTGCTTGTTGGCGAGCGCCGCACGCAGAGTGGCGATGATGGTGTCCAGTTCGTTCTGGCTATCCTTGAGCACGCCCAACAGGCTGTCGCCGCCGACGCTGCCGTTGGACGTGGCGATGGCATGGTCGAGGCGGCGCGAAATATCGGCAAAGCGGTTGGTCAAGGCGATGACGGATTCTTCGGTATGCGAACGCGCCAATTCGATTTGCCCCGACCAAATCGGCAGGACGCCGATGCACAGCTTATCGAGACCGTTGACGCAGTTGGCGCGGCGGCAGTGGCGCCCGTTGTCGGTTTCGTCGGTTTTATGTCGAACGG
>DATETD010000267.1:0-3101 GCA_035283885.1 Rhodocyclaceae bacterium | reverse complement strand
TTGCAGCCCCTGAAAATCCATCGCCTGGTTGACGGCGCTGCCCAGGGCGAGGAATTGCGCCGATAAGCCGACGATGGCGCCTTTGACCTGCGACAGGCTTTCGACCCAGCCGCCGTTTTGTTGCGTCAGTTCGGCGGTTTTCTGCTGTAGCGCGCCCTGTGCGCGCGCTAGATCGGCGGCGCTGACGGTGCCGTCTTGGCGCAGGCGGTTATAGGCGGCGTTGAGCTGGGCGATTTCTTCCTTGATCTCGTGGATCGGTTTGACGTTCAGGGCGGCAAAGGCCTTGTTCAGTTCCGCCTTGGATTTATCGGCCTCGCTGGAAAGTCTACCCATGGAGGAGTGGGCTTGATCACCCAACCCGAGTAGGCTCATTTTGATCGACGCAAACGCTTCTTGAGTTTGGTCGATAGCTGATATCAATATCTGCGCGCGATCCGTAGCCATATTTATTTCATCTGCACTTTCAGTTGTTGCACGATTTCAGCGGTCAGCATCGCCAAATTACTTCTAACGATCCCGGATAGATCGAAACGCGCGCGTAACGTGACGCTGGAAACCAGCACGGCAATCGGTATTTCCTGTCCGCGACGAATCGACTTCGCGCCGGTGCGCTGACGCTCGGCACGCTTAAAACGACGCAATTGATTGGCGTTCTCCTTGATGGATTCGGCCATCAAGATCACTTTGCCGTTCTTCTGGATAAAAAACGCATTGCCGGTGCGCAGCAGCCCATTCACTACGCGCCGAAATGCGCTTGGCCCCATACGTTGATATTCCGGCAGCAACGGAATCAGCATCTTGCCTTTGATGGTTCCTCCGGTGGTGTGAATGCCCATCCAGGGAATTTTCGATCCGATATACAGCGACGGCAGCCGATCCGTTTTGACGGCAAAAACCTTGAAATGCATCGAATTGACGAATTTGGCTTTACCGACTCGAAACGACGATTGCATGCTAGACCGAACTTGGCGGATAAGTTTCTCACCGCCTGGCCGCAGTCCGGCTTGAACGGCCTGACGTACTTTCTGCCGTTGCTCAGCCTCCCATTTTTCGATACGCTGCGGATTTAGAAAGCCCGCCGTTTTTATCGAGATTTTCATGCGCCGCGCCGCGCAGCGACTAGAAGCGTCAGTTGCGCGGCCAGTGCGCTGCGTTCCCGACGTTCGATGGCCTGAACGAACGCACGGGTTTGCGCCAAGGTGTAGGTCATCATGTCGCGGTAGCGATGTCCGCCGCCGATGAGGCATTGGAGGTCGTCTGTGCTAAGTGCTGCGCGATACGCCGAATTTCGGGCATCACGCGACGGAGAAAAAAATCGACGTTCGCCGCAAACAGCGCCTCGGCGAGCCGCAACCCCTCGTCCAAATCGAGTGCACGTACCCATTCGATCGGCTGGCGACTGAGGGTGCTGAGGATCTTCAGCATAGCGTCGCTGTGCTCGGCGAATAGTGCGCCCCAATCGGGCACGGGATGCGCCGCTTGCGGCAGCGCTTGAGCCAGCAACGGACGCAACAGCTTCATCAGCGCCGGAATTTCGCCGAGGCGAATCGGGGTGAGTTCGATGTCGACATCGCCGATGCGCAGGGCGGTCGGCACGGGCGGCAGAGCCGCGTCGAGGGTGTCTTTTTTGTCCATGGTTTATCCAATCATCGTGATACGACCGAATTGCCCTAGCGCATCGTCGTAAGGCTTGCTAGCGTCGGCGAGCAATGCGCCGTCGAGGTCGAATTTGTTGTAGTCGCTGGAGATCAGCGCCAAATCTTTCAGCGGATTGAATGCAACCCGGTAGAGTTCGACCAGCACTTTCGCATTGCCTTGGGCGGTGTTCATTCCTTCGAACCGCAGGAATCGTTCCGGCAACGGCTGGGTGAAGAGGCCGATTTCGGTGACGGCGCCGTAGCTGTAGGAAGCGGCGAACGGCGGGGTGAATCCGGCGATGTCGAGTAATTGAATGGCGCCAAAGTCCGTATCGGCAGTGTAGTGCGTGCCATGGGTGAGTGTTGCCGGCGTGCCGGCAGAGTCCTTGACGATCAGACTCGATACCTTGGGATGCGCCAGACAATAACGGTCGCCGACAACCGGGGTCGCACCGCCGAAGGGTTCCGCCGCGACGGTATCGCCCGTGCCGACTTGGAAGTTCCCATAGAGCGCCAGCGCGAGGTTTTCTTTGGTGAATTCCTCAATGGTCAGCTCGATGGTTGCCGACTTGCTCTTGATCATGCGATGGTCGAGCGAGCGCTGGCCGGTTTGCGATTCGTAATGCTCCAGCACGTCGGTTTTGAGCGCGAGCTTGAGGCTGGCGACATTGCCGGGGCTGCGCATTTCGATGGGGTTGCCGTTTTCGTCGCGCTTGGCGAGATAGACGCGGCCTTGAAACGAGGCGTATTGCAT
This sequence comes from Rhodocyclaceae bacterium, assembly GCA_035283885.1. GTDB lineage: Bacteria > Pseudomonadota > Gammaproteobacteria > Burkholderiales > Rhodocyclaceae > DATETD01. Next base: position 710 of record DATETD010000267.1, on the reverse strand, counting down.
GGTGTTCTCCTGGTTGAAAAGGGGTTAGCCCTGCGTGGCGATGTCCACAGACAAGGTGCGGTAGGCGAAGAGGTAGGACACCGGGGTGGCGATGGCTTCGCCGTCGGCGTCTTCGATGTCGAATCCTTCGGTGTTCAGTTCGGTGACACCCAAACACAGCCCGCCGAACGAGGTATCGCTCATCAATGCAGCATGCGCGGCGACGAGTAGGCGGTCGGCGATGAGGTGCGGTGAGTCGCTATCGGTTTCGCGCGCGACCGCCACGAAGCGCACGACGAGTTCGCGGTCGCTGCGTTGATTGCTGCGCGTCGTTCGTTCGCTACGTGGTTGCATTGCCAGCGCCGGCGACATTTCGCGCGGGATGCGGTACACCGGCTGACGCAGGAAGCGCCCGCCTGCCGTGGCGATGACGGGAGTCAGCCGGGCGGCAATGGCGGTAAGGAGTCGTTCGCGGATCGATGTCATTACGCTAGCCCTAGCGCGGCTTTTTTCTCGCGCCCTCGCGCACGGCATTCCTCGGCGAAGACGTTATATTCAGCGAATTCATTCGACATTCCTGTTGCCAAGTGGGTGCGGAATAATTTGCTCTCTACGCTCGGTGGATACCGTTGCGCAATCTCCGCTTCCACCTCGCGATTGATATGTGCAATAAGTGGACTGGCTGCTTTTATGGCGTCGATCAGCGCCGGGGACGGCGTGACGGCAGCAAT
>DATETD010000266.1:0-8174 GCA_035283885.1 Rhodocyclaceae bacterium | reverse complement strand
CCGCCGCCCTAAAGGGCGGGGTTTCAAACCGAGGTTAGTTTACGATGAGCTGCTGGGATTTCGGCAGAGCGTCGAATTTCCTGTCGTCAAACTGAGTCGGTATGCGGATCAAATTCAGTCGCTGCTTGAAGAACGCAATTCATTTGCCTTGGTCACGGCGGCGCATCTATTGACGCGGCAAACCAAAGGCAATAACGAGCAACGCTATGCGGCAAAATCGCAGTTGGCGCGGCTGTTGTACGAACGCGACTGGGACAAGCAGCGGATTGTCGATTTATTTGCGATTATCGACTGGATGATGTGCTTGCCGGCTGAACTGGAGCAGCGTTTACTCGGCGATATCAATACAATTGAAAGGAGCAAGGCCATGCCTTATATAACATCGGTAGAACGAATCGGTATTCAGAAAGGGTTATTATTGGGTCGCCAAGAAGGTCGCCAAGAAGGTCGCCAGGAGGGCTGGCAAGAAGGGCAGCAGCAAGGCGAAACGGCGATTATCGAGCGGCTGCTGACGCGGCGTTTTGGCGTCTTGAGCGAGACGGTGCGCGCGCGCTTGCAAAGCGCCACTTTGGATCAGTTGGATGCGTGGGCCGACCGCTTGCTCGATGCGGCGTCGCTAGACGAGGTTTTTGGCGATCATTGAGGCGGTGGGCGTAGGGCTGCTTGCGCACCCCACCTTGTGCCGCCCTAGCGCTAAGAAGCTATCGTACTAGGAGGAAGTCATGTCTACGCTTGTTGAAGAACTTGAAGTCAAAGCCTTAAGCTTGTCTGCCGCGCAACGTGCTCGTCTTGTCGAAAAGCTTATCGCAAGTCTCGACCCCGATCCCGAGATCGAAAATGCTTGGGCCGAGGAAGTCGAACGGCGTCATGCAGAAATCGAAAATGGGACTGTGTCGCTATTCCCGGGACCCGAAACGCTGGCGCGGTTGCGAGCGGAATTTCAATGAAATATGTGCTCCACTCCGAGGCTGAAAAGGATCTCGGGGAAGCCGCCGGGTATTACAAGGAGCGGGCCGGTGCGTCAGCTCGCGTAGGTTGGGCTGACGACAGGAAGCCCAACAACGGCGGCGATACGGGCGATGATATTCGGGCAATCTGGAACGTAGGCTTTGCAACAAGCAATATCATGGCGTATGCCCCATGTTGGGCTTGATGAAGCCCAGCCCAACCTACGCAGTCTTCTCTCGTGCTGGCCGCAGCTCGACTATATTGCATGAAAAGCGATCCCCGAAGGGTATCGAACGAACCTTCGGGGCTCGTCGATGAGTCCCAAAGGATCTCGGTCGAACCTTCAAGGGTCGTCGATGAACCTCGAAGGATGAGCGTTCATCCTTGCGGCCACATGCGCGACCCTTAAAGGATCGACGGCGAACCTTTTTCGATCATGCGCGAACCTCGAAGGATGTCGCGCGAACCTTGCGGAGTCTCGAGATATCCTTGGAAGGTAGAATGTTCATCCTTCGAGGTTCGAGCGACATCCTTTATCGTCGGCGCGAGATCCTTGGCGCATCGAATGTCATCCTTCGGCAATCTCTCGATAGGCGGCGGAGGTCTCGCGCCATCCTTTGGGATCGGCGACCGATCCCAAAGGAGTCAAGCGCGATTGCGGTCAGTCGGTGGCGCAACGGCGTAGCCCGATAAGCGATTCGTCGCGCTACATCCGTCCCGCCAGTGCCGACTTTAGGCTTGCCGCTCGCAACCGTGCGGCAAGCCTGGCGGTGTTCAGAGATTCGCCGATTTCCACCAGTTGCTGTAATCCTTCCTGAGCACTTGCTGCGACAGCATCGGGTAATAGACGAACGCACTGCCGATGCCGAGGTAGAAGCCGTGCTTGATCATGCGGTACGGGAATTCCAGCGAATGTACGCGATGCACCAGCTTGTTGTGCTTGTCTTCGGGCGAGAGGGTCAATAAGGCTTCGCGTAGATGTTGCAGGAAGGTGTAAGGCAGGTCGCCGTCCTGGCCATTTTCGGGGTCGTGCGCCAGGCGACCGAGTTCGAGTTCGACGAAGCACATGCCGGGGAAGCTGAACGATTTCGACGGCTTGATGGTGACGTCCTCGTAATACGCCTTGGGATGCAAGGCGCTGACCACCAGGCTGTTGATCGGCGATAGGCATTGGTACATATGCAGTTCGCGCTCGACGCGCGGCATGATCACGTCGCGCTTGAGGCCGAGGGTCGCGCCCATGCCGGTGGTCAGGTACATCGTGCCGAGCGCATTGACGTCCAGATGCTCCAGCACACGATACATCGAGATATACACCGAATCCTTCGGCATGCCGTCTTCGTTCGGCACGCATTTGGCGAATGCACCGTCGATATCGAAATAGGGATGGCGATAGTCGGGATCGACTTCGAAGAAAATCGCCTGTCCCTTGGATTTGTACTTATGGCCGGTGGCGTAATACTGGCCGAATTGCTCCGGCGGCAGCATAGAGGCGATCAAGGCTTCGGGAATCAACGAGAAGTAAAGATGATGGACTGTCATGACTGCAAACCCCCTTCGAAATGGTGACGAAATGGAAACACGTTATTCCCCTTTGGGGACGATGCGCATGCCGTAGAAGCTGCGGAAGACGAAGAACAGATTGATCGCGAGGAAGATCGCCGATAGGATGTAGATCAGCGTCTGATGGCCTTGCGCTTGCAAACCGACCGCCATTTCGACCGCGAGTAGGCCGAACAGCGTAGTGAACTTGATGATCGGATTCATCGCCACCGAGGCGGTATCCTTGAACGGGTCGCCGACCGTGTCGCCGACCACCGAGGCGTTATGCAGATCGGTGCCTTTGGCGTGCATTTCGGTTTCGACGATCTTCTTGGCGTTGTCCCAGGCGCCGCCGGCGTTGGCCATGAACACGGCTTGGTACAGGCCGATAATCGCCAGCGAGATCAGATAGCCGATAAAGAAGAACGGCTCGATGAAGGCGCAGGCCAAGGTGCCGAAGAACACCGCGAGAAAGATATTGAACATGCCTTTTTGCGCGTAGATGGTGCAGATTTCGACCACTTTCTTGCTGTCCTTTTCCGAGGCCTTGATGATGCCGTCGAGGCGGATATGCGTGCTGATGAATTCGACCGCGCGATAGGCGCCGGTCGATACCGCCTGGGTGCTCGCACCCGAGAACCAGAAGATCGTCGCGCCGCCGGATACCAGGCCGAGTAGGAAGGCGGGATTCAATAGCGAGAGTTTGTCGAGATTCTCGGTCAATCCGCCCGTAAGTAGCATGACGATGGAGAACACCATCGTCGTCGCGCCGACCACGGCGGTGCCGATCAATACCGGCTTGGCGGTGGCTTTGAAGGTGTTGCCGGCGCCGTCGTTTTCTTCGAGCAAGTATTTCGCGGTCTTGAAGTTGAGGTCGAAGCCGAAGTCTTTCTTGATTTCCGCTTCGATATTGGGCACTTGCTCGATGTTCGACAGCTCATACACCGATTGCGCGTTGTCGGTGACCGGGCCGTAGCTATCGACCGCGATCGTCACCGGTCCCATGCCGAGGAAGCCGAAGGCGACCAGGCCGAACGAGAATACCGCCGCCATCATCGCCGCCTTGGTTTGATCGGGATTGATGATCGCGGTCAGGTCGTATTGCGACAGTAAGTTGGCGCCCGCCATCAGGCCGACGATCACCACGCCGATCCAGAATGCCGAGAAGTAGCCCGCAATCAAACCGGCGAGAATATTCAGACTCGCGCCGCCTTCCTTGGAGGCGATCACCACTTCACGCACATGTTTGGAGTTGGTCGAGGTGAACACCTTGACCACTTCCGGAATGATTGCGCCCGCGAGCGTGCCGAGCGTGATAATCAGCGACAATTGCCACCACAGATTCGGATAGCTTTGACCGGAGACGGCGAAGTTGCCGATCAGTTGATGCGAGACGATGAAGGTCAGGATCAAGGAGACCACCGAGGTGATCCAGACCAAGGAGGTCAGCGGCGTTTCGAAGTTGAAGCGCACCAGCGAGCCGTACATGCGTTCGGCAATGGTTTGATTGATGAAGTAGGAGACACCCGAGGCGAGAATCATCATGATGCGCATCGCGAAGAGCCACACCAGCAATTGCACTTGTACCGCGGCTTCGGGTACGGCCAGCATAATGAAGCTGATCAGCGCCACGCCGGTGACGCCGTAGGTTTCGAAGCCGTCCGCCGTCGGGCCGACCGAGTCGCCCGCATTATCGCCTGCGCAGTCGGCGATCACGCCGGGGTTGCGCGCGTCATCTTCCTGGATGCCGAATTCGATTTTCATCAGATCGGCGCCGATGTCGGCGATCTTGGTGAAGATGCCGCCGGCGATGCGCAGCGCCGCCGCGCCGAGCGATTCGCCGATCGCGAAGCCGATAAAGCATTTGCCGGCGAGCGCGGGCGAGACGAACAGCATGATGCCGAGCATGATCAACAGTTCGGTCGAAATCAGCAGCATGCCGATCGAGATGCCGGATTTGATCGGGATTGCATACACCGGGTAGGCTTTACCGGTCAGCGAGGCGAAGGCGGTGCGGCTGTTGGCCAAGGTGTTGATGCGGATGCCGAACCAGGCGACGCCGAACGAGCCGGCGATGCCGACCAGCGAGAAGCCGATAATCAAAGCGACCTCCGAGGCGCTCATCTGTTGCACGCCGTAGAAATAGCCGACCATGATCACGGCGGTGAAGGCTTCGAGGATCAGCAGAAACTTGCCCTGAGTGATCATGTAGGTCTTACAAGTTTCATAGATCAGCTCGCTGACCTCGGCCATGGTGCGATGCACCGGCAATTGGCGGATCTGGCTATAGATGATCGCGCCGAACGCCAGACCGCCGATGCAGATAATCAAGCCGTAGGACAGCAGCGACCAGCCGCTGAGTCCGCCGAGAAAGCTCACGAGCGTAGTGTCGGCGAGATTGGGCAGCACCAGATTGGCTTCGCTGACATGGCCGCCGGAAGCGTAGGCCGGACCAGCGACCCAGCCCAGCAACATCGGCAGCATGAGGCTGGCAAGCAGCCGATAGATCGCGCCTTGCGGCGCGCGCGATACGACAGAGTTTCCGAACATCATTACTTTCCCCCCGGAACGTGTGCGAATGTAACAGAATGGTTTAGGACGGATGTCGGGGCGTACAGTAAAGCCCTTGCATCGGCGTTGTTTCCGTAAGTCCTAACTGTAACCGCAGTTATAGCGTTTTTTTCGCTTCGTGTGCGGGGGGAAACAAAAAAACCTCGTTTTTTTGTACGATGGGGGTTCATGCGGCGAAGAATGAACGCCGACTATTCCAAATGAAAAGTCGGCGCTGGCGGGACGGATGCGGTAGGAAAAGCGGAATTAAAGCCCGCGCGCCCAGGCCGGACGGAGTCTGACGCTGTCCGGTCGGTCGATCGCCGCTTGCAGTTCGCCGAGCAGTCGCGGCTTTTCCGCGCCTAGCGTGCCTTTGAGCACCAGCCAGTTCGAGGCGTGATCGCTGCGGAACACGGTGCGTTGCAGTTCGAGCGCGCCGATAAAACGCTGCATTTCGACGAACAGTCCATGCTGGTCGAGCGGCTCCCAGTCGGAGAAGTCGGCGCGGAAGCGTTGTTCGCCGCTTGGAAAGCTCACGACCAGAGTCGCCAGATATTCCGGTTGAGCGATATTCGCCAGTCGCGCCGAGTTTTCGGCGTGTTGTCGGCTGAACGCTTGGCCGCCGAGTCCGTTCAAAATCATCACCGAACGCTTGATTCCGGCCTCGCCCAGTTTCGTCAGCGCGTCGCAGGTCGAGGCGAAGGTTTCGCCTTTATGGACACGCGCCAACACCGCGTCGTCGCCCGATTCGGCGCCGACATACACCATCGATAAGCCCGCATCGGCCAGTTCTTTGAGTTCGGCGACGGACTTCTTGCGCAAGTTGCGCGGCAGGCAATAGCTTGAGATGCGTCGCGCCGCCGGCAAGTGCTCGCGGATGGCGTTGAGCGCATTCAGCACGCGCCGCGTCGGCAACACCAGCGCATCGCCGTCGGCAAGAAACACGCGCTGCACGCGTGCGCCGAAGGTCTCGCCGCAACGGCGGATGCTGTCCAAGGTCTCGGCTTCGTCGCGTGCGCGGAATTTTTTCTGCGGCGCGGTAGACATCTCGCAGAAGGTGCATTGGTTCCATGAGCAGCCATCGGTCAGCGGCAGAATCAGCGATTCGGCCTCGCTCGGCGGACGGAATACGGGTTCGATATAGCGGATGGGGAGGGTCAAGTTCATGGAGGGATTATCGCAGCAGTGGGCGGGTCGGGGAGCATATTTTGCGGCCCATGAGATGGAGGCGTAAAATCCACACGACACAATCCGGGCGCCAGGGAAGAAGGCGGTTATGGAAAATCGACGATACAGGAATGCAGCGGAACAACCACGTCGATCCTATTGCCGCGAGTCACCATCGACTGGGTGCTAGTGAGCGAAAGCTGACCGTTGCAGCGTAGCGGCGTAACGCATGCGGCAATGTGACTACCAGATCGAAGTAAGGCGCCGGCAAGAGTTTGCGACGAAGCGGCAAGCCGAAAGTCGGCGCTGACGGGGCGGATATAGCCCGAAGAACCGCATGTCGGGCTACGCCACCGCCCGCCCGCAATCGCGCTTGACTCCCGCGGGATCGGTCGCCGATCCCCAAGGATCGCGCGCGATGCGCCAAGGGTCTCGCGCCGATGCTGAAGGATGTCGCCCGAACCTTGGAGGATGAGCGTTCTACCTTCCAAGGATATCGAGAGACTCCGCAAGGTTCGCGCGACATCCTTCGAGGTTCGCGCATGATCGAAAAAGGTTCGCCGTCGATCCTCGCTACATCGAACTTCGACCCTCAAAGGTTCGCGCGTGTAGTCGCAAGGATGAACTCTGATCCTGCGAGGTTCATCGACGATTCTTAAAGGTTCGTTCGATACCCTTCGAAGATCGCTTTTCATGCAATCTAAGTGAACTGCGGCCAGCGCGAGCTTCCTTTCAGTGCATCTCGCACGACGCCGCACTACGCAGCCCGCTTGATTGCCGGCCCGGTGGCGCCGTCGAAGCCGATTTCTTTGAGCGCCGCCAGTTCGGCATCGCTGACCACGCCTTCGGCGATCACCATTAAACCGATATTATGGGCGATGCCGCTGAGTCCTTTAAGGAAGGTTTGGTTGCCGGGGTTGGCGTCGAGACCGCGGATGAAGCTGGCGTCGACCTTGATATAGTCGAGGCCGAGGTCGTGCAGTTGTCCGATTTGGCTGAACTGGCGTCCGAAATGTTCGACGCCGATGCGGCAATGATGTTTGCGCGCGATTTGGCACAGGCGGCGGAAGGCGGCGACGTGTTTGAGCACGCCGGTTTCGGCGACTTCGATCCACAGACGCGAGGTGACATGGGGATGCTTGCCCAGCAGCAGCGACAACTCATGTTGGAAGTTGCCGGCGACGATGGAGCTGGCCGATAGATTGATCGCGAGTCCTTTGAGTTCGGGCTGACGCTCGAGATCCGCCAATCCCAAGGCCAGCGCCGCGAGATCGAGCGCGGGCGTGAGTCCGAGTCGTTCGGCGACCGGCAGGAAGCGTCCGGCGGGCAGCCATTCGCCTTCGGCGTCGAACATCAGTCGCAAGGGGCATTCGCCATGCAGCAGATGTCCGTGCATGTCGGCGACCGGGAAGGAAATCAGGCGCACCCAGCTTCGATCCAATGCTTGTTGAATCATTTTCGCCCATTGATCGGCGCTCTTCGGCGCATCCTTATCGGTGCCGGCGCCGATGTCGACTGCGCGCACCGTGTTGATGACTTCGGCTTCGGCGGCGGCGAGCGCGGCATCGACTTGCGACAGCAGTTGCCCCATCTCGACGCCGTTTTTGAATACACCCAAACCGATGTAGGCGGTGGCGTTGTGGTCGACGAAGGCCTCGGCGGCATGGATCAGCTTTTGCAGCACGGTGTTGGCGGTCGGCAACGCGCCGCTGCCGAGTCCCGGCAGCAAGAGGGCGAAATCGGCGCCGTTGATGCGTGCGGCGACGCCGTCGAGATGCTCCTCGCTCTGTTTAGCGATGACGGTGGCGATGCGGCGCAGCAGGTCGTCGGTGGCGTTGCGGCCCAAGCGGCGGTTGATGCCGATGAGATCGGCGATGCGCACCAGCATCAGGCTGCCGCCGGTGGAGCGTTCGTCTTCGAGTGAGGAGCGCAGCCGCGCCATAAAGAAGTCGCGATTGGCGAGGCCG
>DATETD010000265.1:0-2282 GCA_035283885.1 Rhodocyclaceae bacterium | reverse complement strand
ACATATTCGTCCTCGGCTTTCAGCATGCCCGGCAGCAAGCGGCTATAGAACGCGAGCTTGGCGAGCGGGACGTCGACGCTGAGGATGCGGTCGCCGAATTCTCCGGCGCGGTCGCGCGAGCGGGAGAAGGAGTTGATGTTGTTGAGCAAGACGACTTTGGCTTCTGGGCCGCTGTGGATGTCGCCGTCGGCGACGATTTCGTGTTCGTCGAGGCGGTTGACGCCGCGATACAGGCGTAGGTGCGTGCGTTGCGGGAATTGGCGCGCGAGTTCGTATTGGCTGTAGGCGTAGAGCAGGTCGAGTTGGGCTTCGAGCGCGTTGGCGCCGTAGAGTCCGCGCGCGCGCATTTCCATATAACGCTGCCATGCCGCGCTGCCCGGTTCGCGTAGCGATTCGCCGTGATGGCGCGGCATCAGGCCGAAGCGCGATTCCACCCAGCCTTTGAGCACCGCGGCTTCGCGTCCGTCGGGGTCGAAGGCCCAGCCGCGCACGATGCGCAGATAGCTGGCTTTGGCGCGCGATTTTTTCGCGGCGGCGCCAAGGCCGGCGGCTTCGGGTTGCGATAGATGGAAGTGGGCGTCCATATAGCCGACGAAGCGCGGCGCACGTTCCGCGAAGTCGTCGATATCGTCGAGCAGCCTGAATAAAGGGCGATGCAGTTCGGCGACGCCGTCGATGGCGAGCGCGGTCGGCGCGCCTTGAAACGTCAGTCCGCCGAGGATTGCGGCGGGCAGATTGCAGCGGTTGATCGGCAGGCGCGCATGGCGCGGCAGCGGCGGCGCCGGAGGAGCGGCTTTGTCGCAGGCGCGACAAAGCGCTTGGTCGGTGTCGGACAGCAAATCCCTAGCGTCGTCGTCAGCTATTTCGTAAGTGATTGTCACGTATGGATTATTTCGAGTTTAACGAAGCTGGCACGCTCCGTGCGTTAGTGGTTTCGGGGCGCGGGCATTCACAGCGCATCGAAATGTATCAACGTAGGATTTCATCAAGGAGCGCATTATGGCAAAACTTCGTCAGGCCGCCATTTACGGCAAGGGCGGTATCGGTAAGTCTACTACCACACAGAACCTCGTCGCTGCGCTGGCCGAGGCCGGTAAAAAAGTGATGATCGTCGGTTGCGATCCCAAGGCCGATTCGACCCGTTTGATTCTGCATAGCAAGGCGCAGAACTCGGTGATGGAGCTGGCGGCGGAAGCCGGTTCGGTCGAGGATTTGGAGTTGGAAGACGTGTTGTCGGTCGGTTACGGCGGCATCAAGTGCGTCGAGTCCGGCGGCCCGGAACCCGGCGTCGGCTGCGCCGGTCGCGGCGTGATTACGGCGATCAACTTCCTCGAAGAAGAGGGCGCGTACACCGACGATCTCGACTTTGTGTTCTACGACGTGCTCGGCGACGTGGTTTGCGGCGGTTTCGCGATGCCGATTCGCGAAAACAAGGCGCAGGAAATCTATATCGTCTGCTCCGGAGAAATGATGGCGATGTATGCTGCCAATAATATCGCCAAGGGCATCGTCAAATACGCCAATTCCGGCGGCGTGCGTCTGGCGGGCTTGATCTGCAATAGCCGCAATACCGATCGCGAAGACGAGTTGATTATGGCGCTCGCGGATAAGCTCGGCACGCAGATGATCCATTTCATTCCGCGCGACAACGCGGTGCAGCACGCCGAGATTCGCCGCATGACGGTGATCGAGTTCGATCCCAAGCACAAACAGGCCGACGAGTACCGCGCCTTGGCGAAGAAGATCGTCGAGAACAAGAAGTTCGTGATTCCGACGCCGATCACCATGGACGAGCTCGAAGCCTTGCTGATGGAATTCGGCATCATGGATGTGGAAGATACCTCCATTATCGGCAAGACGGCGGCCGAACTGGCGGCGGCATAACCATTCGATTCACTCCGTAATTTCCGGGCGTCGTGCACGCATGAGTGCCGACGCCTCAAAAGGAGAAGCAAAATGTCTGCAATGACACGCGAACAAACCGAAGCCCTGATTCAAGAAGTGCTGGAGGTTTATCCCGATAAAGCTAAAAAAGATCGCGCCAAGCATTTGGCGGTCAACGACCCCTCGGTCGAACAGTCGAAGAAGTGCATCACCTCCAACCGCAAGTCGCTGCCCGGCGTGATGACGATACGCGGCTGTGCTTATGCCGGCTCCAAAGGCGTGGTGTGGGGGCCGATCAAGGACATGATCCATATCTCGCACGGTCCGGTCGGTTGCGGCCAGTATTCGCGCGCCGGACGCCGTAACTATTACGTCGGCGCCACCGGCGTGGATACCTT
>DATETD010000264.1:0-5131 GCA_035283885.1 Rhodocyclaceae bacterium | reverse complement strand
TGGAAACGGTGCGCCGCGAGTTTGTCAGGCACGGGTGATGCTGTCGCTAGCGGATGCCCGGCTCCGGCATCACGATATTCACTTCCAGCACTTCGTAGTTATCGCGTTTTTCGAGTTGCACCTTGATGTCGTCTTCATTGACTTTGACGTACTTGGAGATGACGGCGATCAGTTCTCTTTGCAGCGCAGGCAAGAAATCCGCTGCAGGGGCGGAGTCGCTGCGTTGATGCGCGATCACCAGCGTCAGGCGCTCCTTGGCCATCGCGGCCGTTTTCGGCTGCTTGCCGCCGAATATTTTCTCAAGCCAGGACATGATCAGCCCCCAAACAGGCGTTGGAGCAGACCGCGCCTTTCGTAAGTCACGAAGCGCATCGGGCGTTCTTCGCCGAGGAAGCGGGCGACGACGTCTTGGTAGGCGGCGGCGGCGTCGGATTCTTGGCTATGGATCACCGGCGCGCCGGCGTTCGAGGCTTGCAGCACGGTTTCCGATTCGGGAATCACGCCGAGAATCGGGATGCGCAGCAGTTCCTGCACGTCCTTGTACGACAGCATTTCGCCGTCGTCGACGCGTTTGGCGGAGTAGCGCGTGACGATCAGATGTTCCTTGACCGAATCGCGTCCGTCTTTGGCGCGGCGGCTCTTGCTTTGCAGGATGCCGAGGATGCGGTCGGAGTCGCGAATCGAGGAGACTTCGGGGTTGGTGATCACCAGCGCTTCGTCGGCGAAGGTCAGCGCCATCACCGCGCCGCGCTCGATACCGGCTGGGGAATCGCAGATGACATAGTCGAATCCCATGTGTTCGAGCTGCTTGAGGATGGCTTCGACGCCTTCTTCGGTCAGCGCGTCCTTGTCGCGGGTTTGCGAGGCAGGCAGGATGAACAGGTTGTCGCTGTGCTTGTCCTTGATCAGCGCCTGATTGAGGTTGGCTTCGCCTTGGATGACGTTGACGAGGTCGTAGACCACGCGACGTTCGCAACCCATAATCAGATCGAGATTGCGCAGGCCGACGTCGAAATCGATGACGGCGGTTTTGAAGCCGCGCAAAGCGAGCCCGCTGGCGAAGCTTGCGCTGGTGGTGGTTTTGCCGACGCCACCTTTGCCTGAAGTCACCACAATGATGCGAGTCACGATATCCCCTTGATGAATGAAGGCTTCAGTCGAGCTGAAGCGGCTCTATGCTTAATGTGAACTTTTCGCCTTCGGCATTCAAACGGGCGCAGGCCGGTTTGCCGGCGATTTGACCCGGAATACCGTGTTCGAAGGTGCGATACACGCCGGCGATCGACACCAGTTCGGGGCCGAAGTTGCTGCAATACAGGCGCGCCGAGGTGTCGCCTTGCGCGCCGGCCAAAGCGCGACCGCGTAGTGCGCCGTAGCAGTGAATGCTGCCGTCGGCCATGACTTCCGCGCCGTGGCTCACGCCTTTGAGCAGCACCAAGTCGCCGCCGCGGGCGTAGATTTGCTGGCCCGAGCGCACCAGGCGGTCGATAACGCGCGTGGTGGGGGTGCTTGGCGGCGGCGCTAAAGTCGGCGCTGGCGAGACGGATGCGGGCGGCGCGTGCGCCGTCTCCGGTGGCGGCGCGGGAGCGGGTTCGGGTGCAGGTTCGGATTTAGGGGCTGCGACCGGGGCGCTGGGAGGGGGCGATACCGTCGCGGTCGGGCGCGCGGTCTGTTTGCCGACGATGGCGAAGCCCGCTGCGCGCGCCGAGTCCTGCAATATCTCAGGGGCGTTCTTGACGGCGACGGGCTGCAAGCCGTAACTTCGCAGCCATTGCGATAATCTGGCCCAGTCGACGCGCTGCGGAATCGTCTTAAGTTGCCCTAAATCAAGAATGGTCAATTCGTCGGAAAACGATTCGCCGGATTGGCCCAGTAGCGCGTCCATGGCGTCGTTGAGTTGCGCCATATCCAGTTCGCGCAGTATGACGGTCATGACGGTCAGGTTGCTCGACTTGAATTCGATAACTTTCGGCATGGAAGGTGGAGTGAAGGGGTCAATGGGCGCGCCGTAGCTTAAGCGGCGCGAAGTTTATCAGTAGCCGCGTCGCAATGCATCCCGTAGACCCGCCGATTTGCCGGCGTATTCCGGCGTTTGCCGCGGGAAAAGTTTTATAAAACTCGTCGATAGGCGCGCCGATGCGTCGACGTTTCCAACATCGGCGCAGTCCGTTTACTCGAAGGGGCTTTTGATGTGGAATATTTGTAGCGGTATGCGCGCGTGGTTGGGTGTGGCGGCGGTGGCGACGGTATTGACGGCAAGCGCTGCAAACGCCGTAAGCGCCGAAATGGCGACGGTGGCGGTGGGCGATTTGCCGCCGGAAGCGCACGATACCTTGCGTCGCATCGATGCCAAAGGGCCGTTTGCGTTTCGTCGCGACGGGGTAAAGTTCGGTAATTTCGAGCGGCGTTTACCGTTGCAGCCCTCCGGCTATTATCGAGAATATACTGTGGCGACGCCGGGCGCACGCACGCGCGGTGCGCGGCGCATCGTTACCGGCGGCGATCCGCCAGCGCAGTATTACTACACGTCCGACCATTACCGCAGTTTTCGCAGAATCGTGAGATAACATGACAAAGGCGCACGTCGATCATTATCGCATCTTGTTTGCCGACGCTTCCCATGCCGGGGTCTATCATCTTCCGCATGGCGACATTCAAGCGCTGACGAGCGGGGCGCAGGCGGCCGGTTGCTTGGTGCAGCATGTGGATTTGGCGCAGGCGCGCACCAAGTCCGAAATGCTGGCGCAGATCGGCAAGACCTTGGGTTTTCCCGACTGGTTCGGCCAGAATTGGGACGCCTTGCTCGATTGTCTGTTGGATATGGCGTGGCGACCGGCGGAAGCTTATGTTACCGTGCTGGATCGTTGCGACGGCGTCCATGGCTACGCCGAGTCGGACTTCGTCGTGTTGATGCAGATATTCCAAACGGCTGCCGCGGAATGGCGCGAGCAGAATGTGCCGTTCTGGTGTTTGGTCGATATGCAGGCCGACGGCATCGCTTGGCTGCCGACCGTAGCCCAACCGCAATAACGGCGGGCGAATTCGCGCAATCATGCCGTATAAGAGACCGGTTTCTGTGCTGGCGTTGGTATTTACCGCCGATCTTGAGGTGCTGCTGCTCGAGCGCGCGGCCCATCCGGGCTATTGGCAATCGGTGACCGGCAGCCACGAGGGCGAGGAGTCCTTGCGCGAAACGGCGCGGCGCGAAGTGTTCGAAGAAACCGGGATTGCGGCGTCGCTGGACGATTTCGTCGATTGGCGCTTGAGCCATCGTTACGAAATTTTCGCCGAATGGCGGCATCGCTATGCTCCAGGGGTGACGCATAACGTCGAGCATGTATTCGGCTTGTGTTTGCCGCATCGGGTCGAGGTGACGCTCGCGCCTGCCGAGCATCGCGCCTATCGTTGGCTGCCGTGGCGCGAGGCGGCGGCAGCCTGTTTTTCCTGGAGCAATCGCGATGCTTTGCTGATGTTGCCCTCGCGCAATGCGCCCGATGCTGCCGGATTAGTGTCGTTTGTCGTCCAATAAGGCGACATCGTCGAACTGGCGCTGATTGAATTCGTGGCGACGCCTGATGAGCCACATGATCCCAGCGACGCACAGTCCGAACAGCGTGATGATGGCGTAAATCGAGAGTTGCGCTTTGAGTAGCAGCGAGTAGCCTGTAGTCATGATAAGGATCGACAGGTTCTCGTTGAAATTCTGCACCGCGATCGAACGGCCCGCGCCCATCAGAATGTGCCCGCGATGCTGTAGCAGGGCATTCATAGGCACGACGAAAAATCCCGATAGCATGCCGATGACGATCAGTATGGGCACGGCGATCCACATATGGTGCACGGCGACCATCACCAGCACGCCCAGCCCCATGGCGATGCCGAGCGGGATGACGCGCACCGATTTGCGCATAGTGACGAAGCGCGCCGCCAGCACCGCGCCGAGTGCGACGCCGACCGCGACCACCCCTTGCAGCATGCTGGCGTTGGATAAATCGAGACCGAGCGCCGTTTTCGCCCATTCCAAGACGATAAATTGTAGCGTCGCGCCCGCTCCCCAGAATAGGGTGGTGACTGCCAGCGAAATCTGGCCGAGTCGGTCGCGCCACAGCAGGCGCAGGCAGTGAGCGAATTCCTGGGCGAGATAAATCGGATTGATTTTCAGCGGCTTGTGTTCGACATCGGTTTGCGGAATATACATATTGAAGATGGCGGCGACCAGGTAAATCGCCGCAATCACCACCAAGGTCATTTCGGCGACGGTGTCGACGCCGGTTTCGATCAAAGGTAGATCGAACGAAAGCAGGGTGTGGGCGATATCGGGACGAATCAACGCGCCGCCCAGCACCACGCCTAGGATAATGGCGCCGACGGTCAGGCCTTCGATCCAGCCATTGGCCACCACCAGCAGGCGATGCGGCAAGTATTCGGTCAGGATGCCGTATTTGGCTGGCGAGTATGCCGCCGCGCCCAGGCCGACGACGGCGTAGGCAATCAGCGGATGAACATCGAAAAACATCAATCCGCAGCCGAAAATCTTGATGCCGTTGCTGATGAACATCACGCGGCCTTTGGGCATGGAGTCGGCGAACGCGCCGACAAAGGCGGCCAAGGCCACATAAGAGACGGTGAAGAAGGTTTTCAGCAGCGGTTCGTATTCGGCGGGCGCGTGCAGGTCGCGTAGGATGGCGATGGCGGCAATCAGCAGGGCGTTGTCGGCGAGCGCGGAAAAGAACTGCGCCGCCATGATGACGTAAAAACCGAAATTCATAAGGCGTGCCGGCGAGCCGACGGTGCTGGAGGTCGCCGTTTATATCACGAAAGCGATGCCTACACCGCGAACGCGAGCGTCACTCGGGCGATGGCGCGGTTACATGGGCAAATGGATGAAACGATCCAGCAAACCTTTGTCCACGAACGACACGAAAAGCACGAAAAAGGCACGAACGATGCGTGGGTCTCTCGTCGCTACGGGCCATTCACGGCGGCTTGATCGACCTTGATCTCGATCAGCCGGTCGCCGGAGAAATCGACGCGCAGCTCGTCGCCGCTGGCCAGCACCACGGTACCGAGGCGCGCACTGACCACGCCTTCGTTGCGCACTTCGGGCGCGAGCAGCGCGATATAGCCGCTG